>JBKJJJ010000207.1:0-10985 GCA_046598045.1 Candidatus Eiseniibacteriota bacterium | reverse complement strand
GGCACGCACAAGACCTGCGCGTTCGACTCGCAGGTGATCGCGTTCGACCTGCCGGCCCCGGTGGTCAAGCCCGCGACGTGAGCGGCTCCGCTACCCGCTGATCTCAGGCAACGTCAGCGGCGGCTCCTCGCCGCCGCCGGCCTCGCCCGCCGGCGACATGTCGCCCGGGCGGCGGCCCCGGCCCGGCTCGTTCTGCCGCGCCCACAGGAGCCACACGCCGGTGATCGCGATCCACAGCCCGAGCCCGCCCGGAACCCACATCAAGAGCCCGCCCCACTGCTGGTCGTCGAGCGCGGTCAGGCCCCAGGTCCGCGGCGCGGTCGAGTACCACGGATAGAGCACGCGGTCCGACAGCGTGATCACGGCGGCCACGGTCTGCATCGGCACGCCGATCAGGAACAGGTAGAGCATCTGCGCCGGCTCCTTGATGCGGCCGGCCTCGGGCAGCGCGCAGCACACCGGCCACCACGCCATCGTCGCCGTGACCATGAACATGAGGTGGGTCGCGATGTGGATGTTGTGGTTGCGCATCATCAGGTCGTAGAACGGGATGAGGTGCCAGAACACGAGGCTCGTGATGTAGAGCCCGCCCCCGACCAGCGGGCTGCCCCAGAACCTCGCCGCGCGCGCCATGCCCGGCTTCGAAACGATCGCGCCCACCAACCACGCCGGCAGCCCGAGGATGAGCAGCGGGGCCATGACCTGCGTCAGCAGCAGGTGCTGCACCATGTGCACGCTGAACAGGTAGTAGTCCGAGAGGTCGTGCAGCGGGCCGTTGAGCGCGAGCAGCATCACGGTGAGGCCCGCGAAGAAGGTGACCGCGCGGCCGACCGGGAACTTCGGAGCCCAGCGCTGCTTCTTGCGCAGGGGTCCGACCGCCCACAGGTAGAGCGCCGCGAGCAGGACCGTGCCGATCAGGACACTGTCGTGGTTCTCCCACACGCGGGGATCGAACGGGGCGAGCTCGGGGGCCTGCGTCCTGGTGCCGGGAATGAACGACCAGTCCCAGGAGCCCGGCGTGACCGTGGGGTGCGCGGGATGGCTGGGCGAGGCGGGCGCGCCGCGCGGTCCCCTGGGGACATGGCGCGGCGCGGGAGGCTCGTGAACGAAGAAGCCGGCGTTCAGGTGCTCCTCACCTCACGATCGGTGGGAGGCGGTGAACAGCGCCATCAACGCGAGGATGATCGCGGTGGCGAAGCACATCGGCACGATGAACACCCAGGAGTAAAGCCGGTGGTCGAACTTGAGGTGCATGTAGAACATCGCCACCAGTGCGAACTTGAGCGCGGAGAGCGAGAGCAGGACCGGCGGCAGGAACGGGTGCATCGTCGGGATATAGAACACCGCGACCTCGATCACGGTGATGATCGTGAGGATGATCGCGATGCCGAGGTACTTCTTGGCCGTCGGGTGCGCGTGCGCGTGCGCCTCGTGCGTGTCGCCGGATGTCGAATGCGTCCCGTGGTCGCTCATGCGCGCCCCCTACTGCAGCAGGTAGATCAGGGTGAAGATCGCGATCCAGACGACGTCGACGAAGTGCCAGTACAGGCCACAGATTTCCACGTCGAGGTCGTTCTTGGGGCCGATCCGCCCGGTGAAGGTGCTGATGAACAGCGTCCACAGCCAGATCACACCGACCGTCACGTGCGTGCCGTGGAACCCCGTCAGCACGTAGAACGTGCAGGCGAACAGGTTCTTCTGCAGCGTGAGCCCCTCGTGCACGAAGTGCGTGAACTCGTAGGCCTGCAGCCCGACGAACACCATGCCGAGCGTGGCCGTGGCGGCGAGCCAAATTCGCGCCTTGTTCATGTTGCCCTGCTGGATGCCGGCGAGCGCGAGCACCATGGTGAGCGAGCTCATGAGCAGGTCGAATGCGCTGAACGAGGTCAGCGGAATGTTCAGGATCTCGTGCGGCATCGGCCCTTCGAGGCTCTTGCCCTTGTAGATCATGTAGGTGGCGATGAGCGAGCCGAAGAACATGCACTCCGAGCCGATGAACGTCCAGAACACGATCTTGCGGCTGTTCTGGCCGGTGCTCGTGTAGTGATGATCGTCGTGGGCGGCCGGAACGGCTCCCATGGCGGCGACTGCGGCGTCGGACAAGACGATCTCCTCTCTCGACTCAGGAAGCGGGTTCGAACGACCAGCTGAACGCGCTGACCATGAACAGGATGAAGCCAGGGATCGCGAGCCACCATCCGAAGATCAGGCCCGACATCATGAGCATGAGGCCCAGTGCGGTGAGCAGGGGCCAGAACGAGGGGTTCGGCATGTGGATGCCGTGCCCGTCGCCGTTGACGTCGATCTTGTGGCCCTTCGGTCCCTCCTGGTGCCAGAGCGGATCGAGGCTGTGCACGGTCGGCAGCTTCGCGAAGTTGTACTCGGGCGGCGGCGACGGGATCGCCCACTCCAACGTCGGGGCGTTCCACGGGTTGATCGGCGCGACTTCGCCCTTGCGCAGGCTGCGGAAGAAGTTGTGGACGAACACCAGGACGGAGAGCACGAGCACGAACGCGCCGACGGTCGACATCATGTTGTAGAGCTCGAGGCCGAGGCCGGCCTGGTACGTGTAGATCCGGCGCGGCATGCCGAGCAGGCCCGAGAAGTGCATCGGGAAGAACGTCAGGTTCATGCCGATCATGGTCAGCCAGAAGTGCACCTTGCCGAGCGCCTCGCTCAGGTAGCGGCCGGTGACCTTCGGGAACCAGTAGTAGATGCCGGCGAAGACGCCGAGCATCGTGCCGCCGAACAGCACGTAGTGGATATGCGCGACCACGAAGTAGGTGTCATTCTGCTGCATGTCCGCCGGCGGCGAGCTGTGCATGATTCCCGAGAGGCCGCCGATGATGAACATCGCGATGAAGCCGATCGCGAACCACATCGCGGTCTTGAGGTTGAGCGAGCCGCCCCACATCGTGCCGATCCAGTTGAAGATCTTCACGCCCGTCGGGATCGCGATCAGCATGGTCGAGAGCGCGAAGAACGAATCGGCGATCGGGCCGAGCCCGACCGTGAACATGTGGTGGCTCCACACGCCCCAGCCCATGAACCCGATGAAGATGCCCGAGTAGACGATGAACGCGTAGCCGAACAGCGGCTTGCCCGAGAACGTGGGCAGCACCTCGGAGATGATGCCCATCGCGGGCAGGATCAGGATGTAGACCTCGGGATGGCCGAACACCCAGAACAGGTGCTGCCAGAGCACCGGGTCGGCGCCCCCGGAGACCACGAAAAAGTTCGTGCCCGCGAAGCGGTCGAACATCAGGTAGATCAGCGCGACCGTGATCACCGGGAACGCGAGGATGATCAGGAACGAGGTCACCAGCGTCATCCAGGTGAACACCGGCATGCGCATGAACGACATGCCCGGGCAGCGCAGGTTGATGATCGTGGTGATGAAGTTGAACGCGCCGGCGAGCGAGGCCACGCCCAGCACCTGGAGGCCGATCGTCCAGTAGTCGATCGCGTGCCCGGGCGAGAACGCCTTGCCGGTGAGCGTGGCATAGCCGTACCAGCCGCCGTCCGGGGCGCCGCCGAGGAAGAAGCTCATGTTCATGAAGATGCCGGCGAACAGGAACACCCAGTACGAGAACGCGTTGAGGCGCGGGAACGCGACGTCGCGCGCCCCGATCTGCAGCGGCACCACGAAGTTGAAGAACGCGACCGAGAGCGGCATGAGCGCCAGGAAGATCATGGTCGTGGCGTGCATCGTGAACAGCGAGTTGTACATCTGCGCCGACACGACGTGCCCGTCCGGGTGCGCCAGCTGGAGGCGAATCACGAACGCCTCGACTCCGCCGACCAGGAAGAAGAAGAATGCCGTCACGAAGTAGAGAATGGCGATCCGCTTGTGATCGACCGTGGTGATCCACGACCACAGGCCGCTCTGCGAATGCTCGGCGGCGTGGGCCCTGGCGGCGGCGGCGGTGGTTGCCATGCGTGATCCTCGATTCCGGTTCTGGGTCGCTCGCGCGGCGCCGGGCCTAGCGACGGGTCTGGAGGAAGGCCACCAGGGCCTCCACGTCGGCGTCCGAAAGATTCATCTTCTTGCCGCTCATCATGATCGCCCCCGGCTTGAGCGAGGGTGCGTCCTTGATCCATGCCTTGAGGTGCTCGGGGTCGTTCGGATAGATGCCCGAGGCGATGGTGGTCCGGGTCATGACCTTGGTCAGGTTCGGGCCGACCACGCCGTACGAGACGCCGTCGATCATGTGGCAGGCGACGCACATGCCCTTGCTGTAGATCGCCAGGCCGCGCGCGGCCAGGCTGGTCGAATCGGGGGCGGGCACCGGGGCCTTCTGCTCGGCGACCCAGGCGTCGAACTCGGCCTGGGGCTGCGAGACGACCTTGAACAGCATGTTCGCATGCGAGGCGCCGCAGAACTCGGTGCACTGGCCCGGGAACGTGCCCGTGGCGTCGGCGCTGAACCAGAGGTGGTTCGTGCGGCCGGGGATCACATCGCGCTTGCCGCCGAACGCCGGCACCCAGAACGAGTGGATCACGTCCACCGAGGTGAGCGTGAACGTCACCGGAGTCCCGGCCGGGATGTGCAGCTCGTTGGCGGTGATCACGCCGTACTTCGGGTAGCGGAACTCCCACCACCACTGGTGCCCGATGACCTCGACCTGGAGCGAGTTCGCGGGCAGGGCGGCGCTCTTGAAGATGGTCTTCACGGTCGGCACCGCGATCAGCGCGAGGATGATCGCCGGGGCGACCGTCCAGGTGATCTCGAGCGTGGTGTTGCCGTGGATCAGCCTGGGGGCCGGCCCGCCGGGCCGGCGCCGGAAGCGCAGGACGGTGAAGACCAGCGCCCCCTCGACCAGCACGAAGATGACCACGCACCAGAACACGATGTTCCGGAGCAGGACGTCCTGCATGACCGCGAGATTGGACTTGGGCTCGAGCGTGGTCTGGGGGTACTGGCCCGCGATGCCCGGCAGGGCGAAGGCGAGGGCCGCGAGGCCCAGCAAGACCGCCACGACGAGGCTCAGGCGACGCAACGAACGATCAGACATGAAGATCCTTCCGAAGGGTCTCGGACGCGCGACGCCCGGCCCCTGCCGGGGCGGCGAAGCGATTTTTCAGTCGGCGTGAATTCGGGCGCAAAGTAGCACGCGGCCCTTGCCGAGTAAAGCCCGCCGTGACAGTTTCTTAAGCGCTTCGCCCCGCGGGTCCCGCGGGGCCGTCGGCCGCCCAACCCTGACCCGAGACGACTGTCCTTGAGGAAACCGAGACCATGTCCCAGACGACGCCGCACTCCTGGTCGCTGGCCGCCCTTGCCGGGCTGGCCATCATGACCCTCGCCTCCGCCGAGCCCGCGCAGGCGGTCGGCTCGGGCGTGGATTGGAAATGGACGCCCGAGCAGATCCAGAAGACCGGCGCGCAGGTGATGAAGGACGCCGACCGGAGGTATGCCGCGATCGTCGCGATGCCGGACGCCAGGCGGACGTTCGCGAACACGGTGCGCGTGATGGAGCGGGTCGGGGGGGATGCCAGCCAGAAGCTCAACCCGCCGCTGTTCCTCAAGTACGTCTCGGCGGACGAAAAGGTCAGGAACGCGGGCGACTCGCTCGAGGTGGCGTTCAGCCGCTGGGGCATCAAGACCGGGGCGCGCGAGGACCTCTACAAGGCGCTCGTCGCCGCGCTCAAGAACGACCCGCCGACCAACCCGGTGGACAAGCGCCTCGCCGAGAAGATGCGCCTCGACTTCGAGCTCAACGGGCTCAGCCTGTCGAAGGAGAAGCGCGACCAGGTGATCGCCCTCAAGCAGCAGATCTCGGACATCGGGATCGAGTTCGACACCAACCTGAACCAGGCACAGGACAGCCTGCTGCTGACCAAGGACGAGCTCAAGGGCATGCCGGACAGCTACGTCGCCCGGCTCGACAAGGCCGCTGCCGGCCGCTACAAGGTCACGATCGCCTACCCGGACTTCTACCCGTTCATGCAGAACTCGACCAACGCCGACGCCCGCCGCCAGCTCGAGGCGAAGTTCTCGAACCGGGCCGCGGACAAGAACCTGGCGCTGCTCTCCAAGGCGCTGGTGCTGCGCCAGCAGCTCGCGGAGGTCATGGGCTTCAAGACTTTCGCCGACTACGCGACGGTTGACCGCATGGCGAAGAACCCCGAGAACGTGATGCAGTTCCTCGACGGGCTCGTCGCCAAGCTCAAGCCCTATCGCGACGCCGACCTGGCGACGCTGACCTCGCTCAAGCAGCAGACCGAGGGGCCGAACGCCGGGCCGATCGAAATCGCGGACTGGCGGTACTACGACAACCAGCTCAAGAAGACGCGCTACCAGGTCGACCCCGAGGAGGTGCGCCAGTACTTCCCGCTCGACGTCGTGACCGACGGGCTGATGGCGACCTACCAGAAGCTGTTCAACGTCAAGTTCACCGAGCTCAAGCCGGCGAACGCGTGGCACCAGGACGTGCATCTGTTCCAGGTCGCCGACGCCAGGACGGGCCGCCTGATCGGCCACTTCTACCTCGACCTGTTCCCGCGCCCGAACAAGTACGGCCACGCCGCGGCGTGGAGCATCCGCAAGGGCCACATGGGCGCGGACGGCAAGTGGCAGACGCCGGTCTCGGCCATGGTGTGCAACTTCACGAAGCCGACCGCGACCGATCCGTCGCTGCTCGGCCACGACGAGGTCGAGACGTTCTTCCACGAGTTCGGCCATGTCATGCACAACCTGCTGACCGAGTCGAAGGTCGGCTACTTCTCGGGGACGTCGGTCTACCAGGACTTCGTCGAGGCGCCGTCGCAGATGCTCGAAAACTGGGTGTGGAACGCGGACGTGCTGCAGAGCCTCTCCGGGCACTACAAGGACCACAGCAAGAAGCTGCCGAAGGAATTGCTCGACCGGATGATCGCGGCCAAGAACCTGGACAACGGCCTCAAGTACTCGCGCCAGGCGTTCTTCGCGCTCACCGACATGCGCTACCACATGCAGCCGACGACCAACACCTCCGAGGTGTGGCACGACGGCATGAAGCACATCTTCGGCATCGCCGCCGCCGAGGGCACGCACGAGGAGGGATCGTTCGGCCACCTGTTCGGCTACGAGGCCGGCTACTACTCGTACCTGTGGTCGGAGGTGTTCGCTGCCGACATGTTCTCGCGCTTCGAGAAGGAAGGCGTGATGAACCCCGCGACCGGCATGGCGTATCGCGAGGAGGTCCTCGCGCCGGGCGGCACGCAGGAGCCGATGGAGCTGCTCAAGAAGTTCCTCGGTCGGGAGCCCAACCAGGAGTCGTTCCTGCGGCAGATCGGGCTCACCACCCCGGCCGGCGAAAAGCCGAGTTCGGTCCGGACTTCGGGCACGCTCTAGGCGTTCCGCCGCAAACGGGCAGCTCGATTTGGGGCCGCGGGGCGAGTCTCCGCGGCCCTTTTTTTGCCATTGCCCCCTCGCTGGGCGGGAGTAGGGTTCGCCTGTCCCCCGGTGAATACTTCCCCGGTCTTTCATCCTCGGAGCCCGCCATGAGCCGATTCGCGCGCACCCTCGCCATGATCGTCCTGCTCGCTCCCCTTGCCCTCTGCTCCGCCGTCGCGCATGCGGCCCCGGTGATCGGCTTTATCGAACGCTGGAACGTCCCCGGCTCGACTTCGTCCTGGAACAGCTTCGCGGACAACACCAATCCCGACGCCGGTGGCGCCGACGGCGCGGGCGACGGCTACCTGCGCATGGCGCGCCCGATCGCGGGGCCGCTCGGTTCGCACTCCACGGGCCCCGAATACACGGGCGACTGGATGGCGGCGAACGTGAACCGGATTCGCCTCAGCCTGAACGACGTCGGCACGAACCAGGCGCTCGAGATCCACGTGTCGATCGGAACCGCCGCCAATCTCTGGCAGTTCAAGACGGGGTTCAGCCCACCGGAGAACGCGTGGGCCCAGTTCACGGTGGACCTCACGGATTCGTCGCAGTTCTCGCACATCATCGCGCTCGACGGAAAAGGGTTCGCCGCCGCGCTGCAGAACGCGAACACCGTCCTCGTGCGCCACGACGTCGCCCCGTATTCGCAAACCCCGGACGACCTCGTCGGCGAATTCGGCCTCGACAACTTCGAGCTCACGAATTCGCTGCTCGACGTGCCCGGCCAGGGAGCGATCGGGGGGCGCCCCGTCGAACTCGCCGCCCCGTATCCGAACCCGGCGCGCGGCGCGATCGCCTGCGCGTTCGAAACCTTCGACGAGTCTGCCGTGCGCGTCCTGATCCTCGACGCCGCGGGGAGGATCGTGCGCTCCCAGGCGCTGCCGGCAGCGGCGCCCGGGCGGCGCGTCTGGCTGTGGGACGGGCGGGATGAGCGCGGGCAGGCCGCGCCCGCCGGGGCGTATCGCGTGCGCGCGCTGGGAGCGTTCGGGGGCACGAGCCGGCCGTTCGTGCGCCTGAATTAGCGTGGTCCTGGGGGCCCTAAAACGGGTATCCTTATCGGGCAGCTGACGCGACCATTGCACCTTGCTGATTGCGGAGACCTCATGAGCTTGATCGCGCGCATCGCCCTGCTCGGCGCCCTCTCCCTTGCCCCCCCCCTGTTCGTATCGACCGCCCACGCGGCTCCCGTGATCGGCTTCATCGAGCGCTGGAACGTCTTCGGCTCGACTTCAACGTGGAGCAGCTTCGCGGACAACACCAATCCCAACGCCGGCGGGGCGGACGGCGCGGGCGACGGTTATCTGCGGGTCGCGCGCACCGCGGCGCTTCAGCTGGCGTCGCGCTCCGAAGGGCCGGAGTACCTCGGCAATTGGCTGGCGGCGAACGTGAACCGCATCCAGCTCTGCCTCAACGACGTCGATGCGAACCAGGCGCTCGAGATTCACGTCTGCCTCGGCAACAGCGGTAACTTTTGGCTGTACAAGACCGGCTTCAGCCCGCCCGAGAACGCATGGGCGGCGTACACGGTCGACCTCACCGACTCGACGCAGTTCGCGCACATCATCTCAATCGACGGCAAGGGCTTCGCGGCCGCGCTGCAGAACGTCGACCGCGTGCACGTGCGCCACGACAACGCGCCCTACGAGCAGTCCCCGAACGGACTGATCGGCGAGTTCGGTCTCGACAACTTCGAACTCACAAACTCGCTGCTCGCGGTGCCTGGAGATCGCACGATCGCGGGCCGGCCGGTCGAACTCGCCGCGCCCTACCCGAACCCCGCGCGGGGGGCGGTGGCATGCGCGTTCGACACGTTCGACGACGGCCCGGTGCGCGTGCTGATCCTCGACGCGGCCGGACGGCTCGTGCGTTCCGAGACTTTGCCCGCGTCGGCGCAGGGGCGGCGCGTGTGGATGTGGAACGGGCTCGACGACAGGGGCCAGGTCGCGCCCACGGGCAGCTATCGCGTGCGCGCGGTCGGGCCCTCGGGCGGCACGAGCCGCCCGTTCGTGCGGATCAACTAGGCGACTTCAGCAGCCTCCGGGCGGCGCGCTCCGCGTCGTCCACGGGGATCCCGGCGATCGGCTCCGCGTGGAGCGCGATCGCCGTTTCGCTTCGGGGCGCCCACTCCTCGGGTCGGCCGAGCGAGTGGAACGACAGCGTCGGCACGTCCAGCGCCGCCGCCACATGCATCACGCCCGAGTCGTTGCACACCATCAGGTCGAGCGCCGATGTGGCCACGATGAACTCGTCCAGCGGGCCGGCCGGCACGAGGCCCGCGCGGACGCCGCGCCGCGCGAGCCCGTCCACCAGCGCGCGCGCCGGGCCGGACTCCTTCGGCGTGTCGAAGACCGCGAGCGCCGCCCCGGCTCCCGCCAGCCGCGCACCCAACTCGACGAAGGAGTCCACGGGCCAGCACTTGAGCGCGTTCGCCGCCGCGGGGTGGAGCCCGACGCGGGGCCCCGCGGGCGCCGGCTCCGCGAACGCCCGCGCGAGCGCCGCCCGGCCCTGGGCGCGCTCGGCCGCGCTCACGCCGAGCGTCATGCCGGGCGCGGGCCGCGCCTCGGCGACGGCCCAGCGCACGAGGTCGAGCAGCCGGTCCACCTGGTGCGCGGACGCGGGCGCGACATCGAGATCGAGGTCGTAGAGGGCATCGCGCCCGCCGCCCTCGCGCGCGGGATCGGGCGCGCCGGGCCCGACGCGGCTCCTGCCGACGACGAGCCGCGCGCCCGAGAGCGCCGCAATCAGGTCCGCCGTGCGCGAGCGCGACACGCTGTTGAGCACGAGCGCGAGGTCCGGGGGCCCGGTGCGCAGCGTCGGCGCGAGCCTGAGCGCCGCGAGGATCCCGCCCATACCCTTGACGCTCGACAGCACGTGAACCACGTCGAGCGCGGGCTGCCGGCGCGCCAGCGGCGCGAGATACTCCCGCGTGACGAGCTCGATCCGGCCCTGCGGGAAGCGCGCGCGCAACGCCGCGATCGCCGGCGTCGCGACCAGGAAGTCGCCGAGCTGGTCGTGGGTCTTGATCAGCAGGATGCGCGGGTTCGTGCGAGCCAGGAACGTGTCCACGTCCCCACGCGCGGCGCCACGCAGGAGCCCGAGCCCCGGCGCAGCCGAGCGCCGCGCCTGCGGGCTCACGCTGCGCCTCCGCGGGCGCCGGGGCGCGGCGCGGCCCGGGAGTGGCGCACGGTCAGGCCAGGCCGAACCGCTGCTTGAATTCGGCCTGTTCGCGCGCGGAGAGGCCGAGCGCCGCGAGGTCGGGCTGCTCGCCGCGGAGCAGGCTGCGCAGCGCCTCGAGCTCCATGCGCGACAGCGCCGCGGCTTCGAGCTGGTAGTCCACGAACGCCTCGTAGACGTCGGGCACCCACTTCTGCGTGAGCGCCGCGAGCGCCTCGGCGTAGACGCGGATCTCGTACTGCGCGTGCGCGTCGGCGCGCAGCGCGATGAAGCGCAGCAGGTTGTGCAGGTCGATCTTCCAGTACCACTGCGTGTAGAAGCTCACCGGCAGGTTGATGCGCGCCAACTCGCGCGCGATGCCCTCGTGCTCCTCGCCGCGCTCCTCGCCGGTCTTGAGCGTTTCGGCGGAGCCGCCGAGCATGTCCTCGTAGTG
>JBKJJJ010000125.1:0-56575 GCA_046598045.1 Candidatus Eiseniibacteriota bacterium | reverse complement strand
ACCCAGCCCACCCACGCCCGCGCGTTGGCGGCCCAGCCCTTCGCCATGCTCAGCGCTGGTCCATTTCCTTGAGTCGCTCCTCGGCGAGGCGCGCCTCGCCCGTCCGCGGGTACTTGTCGATCAGGGTGCGGAACGTGGTGCGCGCCTCGGGCGAGCGATTGGACTTCTGGTACGCGATGCCGAGCTTGTAGAGCGCGGCCGGGACCTTGTCGCCCTGCGGCCACTTCTCGATCACGTCGCGGTACGCCGCGGATGCGGAGTCATACTGCCCGACGGCGTAGAACGATTCGCCCACGCCGTACTGCGCGTTGTCGGCGAGATCGGTCGTGCCGTTGGCCGCGACGAATGCGCGGAACTCCGTGAGCGCGAGCGGAAACCGGCCCTGCGTGAAGTCGAGCACCGCCTGGTCGTAGGCCGCGGTCGGGTCGACGCGGATGGTCGACGGGTTCGCGGTCACGGGCGGCGACGGCTTCCCGGGCACGCTCTTGCCCGGGGCCGGAGGCGTGGTCTTGCCGGGCCCCGCCGGAGCCGTGCTCGAGCCCGCCGGCGTGATCGTCGAGTCCAGCGCGAGGCTGCGCGTGCGCGCGCGGCCCGAGAGGTCGGTGATCTGCTGCGACTGGTCCTCGAGCCTGGATTCGAGCTGCTCGATGCGGCCGACCAGCTCCTCCGAGCGGGTCTGAGTGCCGGCGCGCAGCGAGCGCATGGTCTGCTCGTGCGAGGCGACCTGTGCCCTGGTCTCGGCCAGGTCGGCGCGCGTGCGCGCCTGCTGGGCGAACAGGGAATCCGCGCGCGCGCTCAGGACCAGGAGCGACTCGTCGATGCGCTTGAAGCGCTTCGCGTAGCAACCCGGGAGTAGTGCGATCGCGACCACGAGCGCAAATGCGAACCGGCCCCGGGACAGGATACCCGCGAGCGAAGTGGGGCGCACGGCGGCTCCTAGCGAACCACGAAGTGGGCGCGACGGTTCTGCGCCCACGCGCTCTCGTCGCTGCCGGTCGCGAACGGGCGCTCCTCGCCATAGGAGATGGTCTGGATGCGGCCCGCGGAGACGCCGAAGCGCACCAGGTAATCCTTCGCCGCCTTCGCGCGCTGGTCGCCGAGCGCCAGGTTGTACTCGACCGTGCCGCGCTCGTCGCAGTGACCCTCGATCGAGACCTGCGTGGAGGCGTTGTCGGTCAGGACCTTCGCGTCGGCGTCGAGCGTGGTCTGTGCCGCGGACGAGAGCTCGGCCGAGTCGTAATCGAAGTAGGCGTCCGCGATCTGGTCCTGCACGGTCTTCGCGGGCTGCTCGGTTTCGGCCGGCGGGGGCGTCGCCGCGGGCGTCTCGGCCGGCGGCGCGGGCGCCTCGGTCGGGGGCGGCGGTGCGGACTCGGCGATCACCTTCTTCTTGGCGCAACCGCCGAGCAGGGCGGCCGCGAGCAGAGGCATGCAGATCAGGGCAATGCGGGAACGGTGGGTCATCTTGATCCTCCCTCTTGTGACGTGGAACGAATCGACTCGGGACGGCAAGCGACTAGCGGCCCCCCGGTGGACGCGGAGACCAGGCGGGATTCGCGGCCGTGCCCGGGACTTCGATCCGGCGCACGATCGTACCTCGCAAGTCGCTGATGTACAGGCCGCGGCCTCCGCCGCGGGTGGAGCTGAACACGAGCAACCGCCCGTCCGGAGACCAGTGCGGGTTCTCGTTGCTACCGCCGGTCGCGATCGCGCGCGGGTTCGAGCCGTCGGCATTCGCGGTGTAGACGTCGAAGCCGCCACCGGTCCGGATCACGAACGCGAGCTTGTCGCCCTTCGGCGACCAGGCGGGCGAGTCCGTGTACGAGAAGCCGGACAGCAGTCGCCGCGCGTTGCCGCCGTCCCGGTCCATGACGTAGACCTGCGCGGAGCCGCCGCGGCTGGACGTGAACGCGATGCGCTGCCCGGTCGGGGACCACGCCGGCGAGGTGTCGATGCCGCGGCTCACCGTCAACCGGCGCGGGCCGGAGCCGTCGGCGCCCGCGACGTAGATCTCGCTGTTGCCGTCCTTGTTCGAAGCGTACGCGATCGCGCCGTCCGGCGCGACCGCCGGGGCGATGTTGAGCGTGCCGCCGCGCGAGGCCTGGCGTGCAGCCCCGCCGCCGAGCGGGACGGCGTAGAGGTTCCAGGCCGCGCCGCGCAGCGCCGCGAACAGGATCTCATGCCCGGACGGCGTCCACGCCGGCGAGGTCAGCGGCGACTTGAACGCAGTCAGGGGACGCGCCCCGAAGCCGTCGACGTCGACCACCTGCAGCTCGGAAGAACGTGCGCCCTTCGCCACGTAGGCGATTCGCGTCTGCGCCACGCCCGCCTCGCCGGTCAGGTGGAACGCGACATCGTCGGCGAAGCGGTGGACGAGCCGACGGAGCTCCGCGGTCGTTCCACGGTAGTCGGTGCGCGCGATCAATCGCCGCGCGGGGAAATCCATGATCTCCCCGGTGAGCACGATGGTGTTGCCGGAGACCGTGAGCTTCCCCCCCACCACCGCCTGGGCGTCGGCCGGGAGCGCCCCCGTGTTCTCCCACGCCTTCGCGACGTCGAACAGGCCGGAGCCGGCCAGGTCATTCGCAAGGATCGGGTCGGCCGAGACCGCCAGCCCGCGACCGGACGTGCGATCCCCGGCCGCCGTGAGCGCCTCGAGCACGAGGCCGATGCGTTTCTGCGTATCGGTCGAGATGCCGATCCGCACCTCGTCCTGCGCCGGCGCCTCGGCACGCGCGCCCCACAGCGCGAGCGCGCAGAGCGCACACAGGAGAGCGGCGAGGAAGCGACGTCGATCAGCGGTCGGTGTACTGGAACCCAAAGTGAACCCCCAGGGAACTTCCTCCGTAGCCGGCCGGCAGCGGCGGCAGCGGGCTCGAGATGCTGACCGCTCGCACGGCCGACTGGTCGAAGAACGGGACGCCCGAGGCATCCTCGAGTTTCACGTCCGAGAGCCGGCCGAGCCGGTCGATCTTGAAATAGACGGTGCAGCGCACCGGCTCGCCCCGCGTCACGAGGCCGGCCGGCGCCCCCCAGTTGCGACCGATCTGGTTGCGCACCTGGAGCAGGTAGTACGTGAACTCGAAGTCGCTCGCGTCCACCGACACGTCGCCCGACAGGCCCGGGATGCCGAGCGCCGCCGTGGGCGTCTTCACGCCCTCGGGCAGGCCGGGCCTCGGGCGCTGCGGCACGGGCTGCTTCGCGTCCGGCGGACGGATCGCGTTCTTCTCGGGCGGCGCCTCGTCCAGCGGGCGCTTCACGTCGGGCGTCTCGTCCTTCGGTGCGGGCGTCTCGACCCGCGCGCCCTGCGCCGGCCGGAACGCGCCGGGCGGCAGGTTGACGAGCGCGACCTGGATCGCCTGCGGCGGCCGCTTCATGTGCCCGGGCGTAACGAAGAAGAACAGCGCCCAGATCGCCAGCACGTGGCCGATCGTGGATCCGAGCAGCGCGCTGCGGGACACGGGGCGCCTAGCGGCCCGGGCGTTCGTCGGGCTCGGTGACCAACCCGAGGTTGGTCACGCCCGCAGCGCGCACGCGTCCGATCACCCCGGCCACCACGCCGTAGGGCACGCGCTGGTCCGCGCGCAGGTAGACGGGGCGCGACGCGGCCCCGCGGGCCTCGAGCGCTTTCGCAAGGTCGGCGAGCTTGACCGGCGTCTTGTCGAGCACGATTCGGCCCCCGGGATCGATCGTGAGCGCGAGCCCCTCGCGCATGTCGAGTCCCTGCGCCGAGACCTTCGGCAACTGGATGTCGAGCCCGCCCTGCAGGAACGGCGCGGTCACCATGAAGATGATCAGGAGCACGAGCACGACGTCGACCAGCGGAGTGACATTGATCTCCGCGATCGGCCCCCGTCGGGGTTCGCGCCCGGAGGAGAAGCTCATCGTGCGGCGCCCTCGAGCGCGGAGGCGGCCGTCGGCCCGGGGAGCGGGCGGCGATCGCGGCGGCCTTCGCGCAACGCGCGGTCAGCGAACTCGGAGACGAAATTCTCGGCGTCGTTGCCCGCCGTGCGCAGGCGCACCGTGAGCTGGTTGAAGCCGACCACCGCCGGAATCGCGGCGGCGAGGCCCGCGACCGTGGCGATCAACGCCTCGGCGATGCCGGGCGCGACCACGATCAGGCTCGCCGAGCCCTGGACGCCGATGTTGAGGAAGGAGCTCATGACGCCCCACACCGTCCCCATCAGCCCGATGAACGGGCTGACCGAACCCACCGTCGCGAGGAACCCGACGTGGCGCTCCAGCCGGTCGAGCTCGTCGCCGCGCGCGCGCTCCATCGCGCGTCCGGCCAGCTCGACGGACTCCGGGGAGAGGTCGGATGCCTCGCCACGCGGCAGCAATGCGCCGAGCCCGACGAGCGCGAGGCGCGCCTGCAGCGAGCCGGGGTGCTGCGACGCGAGCAGGCGCACCTCGGCGAGCGCGCCGGCCGCGAGGAACGCGGCGTGGAACGAGCGGTCCGCCTGGCGGACGCGGCCGAGCAGCCGGAAGCGCTCCACGATCACCGCCCAGGTGGCGACGGAGAGGACCGCGAGCAACAGCAGCAAGAGCTTGTTGAACGTGCCGGATTGCAGGACCAGCGCGGGCACGCTGGCCCGGGCGCCGGCCTGCAGGGGCGCCCAGAGAGCTGGGAGCATGCAGACCCTCCATGTGCGGTGAACAGGACGCGCGCGCTGCCGTCCCCGGTCTTTCCAAAGACACTCTGGCGGGCTCGGTGTCGAACCCTAGCACAGGGATCGCGCGCCCGCCAACCCGCTGCGGCGTGAAAGCACTCCCGATCAGCGCCGCCGCTTCGGGGACTTGGTCGCTCGTGGCTTCGCGGACCTGGTCGCTCGTGGCTTGGCGGGCGCGGACTTCTCCTTCGTGCCGATCGTGGCGAGCAAATTCGCGAGGTCGTCGGCGTGCTCCTCCTCCATCGCGAGGATGCTTTCCAGCATGCGACGCGTGGTCGAATCGGTGTCCCCGACGAAGCGGATCATCTCGCTGTAGGAATCGATCGCGACGCGCTCGGCGACGAGGTCCTCCTCGATCATGTCGAGCAAGTCCTTGCCCGGCGCATACTCGGAATGCGAGCGGTCCGCCAGGCCCTGGGGCGAAAAGTTCGGTTCGCCGCCGAGCTGCGTGATCCGGGCCGCGATCAGGTCGGCGTGCGCCTGCTCCTCGTTCGCATGCTCCAGGAATTCCGCCGCCACCGACTGCGCGTGGATGCCGCTCGCCATATAGAAGTGCCGCTTGTAGCGCAGCACGCACACGATCTCCGTTGCCAGCGCTTCGTTGAGCAGCCGGAGGATGGTTTTCAGCTGGCCGCGGTACCCGGGAGTGACCGGCCCCTTGTCGATGTGCTGGCGGGCGCGGCGGCGAAGGGTCGTGATGTCGCTCAGAAAGTCACTCGGCATGGTTCCTCCAGGCGGGGGTGATCGGTCGTTCCTTCGAGCCTTCCCCTGTAGCCTAGGGCCCGAGCGGCGATCGGGCAAGCCTCCGGCGCGGGGTTGACCGAGGGGCGCGACGGGTTCATTCTCGTTCAGACGGATCGCACCCCGGGAGGGATCCACCCATGTGCCTTACCTGCAGCCTGCGCCCCCCGCGCCCCGCGATCGCCCGCGCCCTCGTCGCGGGTGCCCTTGTACTGTTCGCGCTCGCCGCAGCGGCCCCTCGCGCCGGGGCACAGGCGCCGTTCTCCCCCGCGCGCTATCACGCGCCGACGGGCTATCGCACGAAGGAATTCACGGTCGTGCGCGCAGACGGCTGGTTCCACATCTTCTATATCAGGGAAAACCTGATCCCCGGCGCGCCGACCGAACGTTCGCTCGGCCACGCGAGGTCGCGCAACCTGTACACATGGTCCGAGCAGGACACCATCCTGCCGGTCGTGCCGGGCACGTTCGAGGCCACCCAAATCTGGGCCCCGCACCTGGTCAGGGTGAACGGGGTCTGGCACCTGTTCTACCCCGGCATGCGCGACGAGCCCGCGCTCGGCTACCACGAGGCACAATCGATGACCGAGGCCACGTCCACCGACCTGTTCCGGTGGAACCGCCGCGCGACGCCGCTGTTCGACAACTCGATCTTCCCGTGGGCTCATCACGACTCGACGGTGACGCTCGGCCAGGACTGCCGGGACCCGTTCGTCTACTGGGACGCGCTGCACGGCGAGTGGCTGATGTACGTCTCCACGCGACCGGCGTTTGCCCCGAACTCGATGGCCGTGGGCATCGCCGGCTCGAGCGACCTCGAGCACTGGTCGGACCGCGGTTACGTCCCGCTCACGCTCCCGAACATCTCGTTCTCCGACGTCGCCGAGTCGCCCCTGATCCTGACGCGCGACGGCTCGCCGCTGCTCTTCATGTGGACCACGAACTCGGATCAGTCCCTGACCTACGGGACCTCGAACGATCCCGTCACGGGCTGGAGTAACAGCCGGCGCCTGCGCTCCATGCTGGGGCACACGACGATCGGATGGTGGGCGGCGGAGACGCTGATCGACGGCCCGCGCTCGTACTTCGCAAACGTGCACGACACGTGGATCGACTTCTGGGACCAGACCTGGGTCTCCGCCGAACGGTTCCAGCTCACGCCTCCCGACCCGGGACAGATCCTGTCCGCGGAGTTCGTCCCCGCGCAGGCGCTGCCGGGCGACACCGCGCTCGTGCGCGTCACCTCGACGTCCGGGGCGGGCCGCCGCGTCGGCTTGAAATACGTGCGCATCCGGGGCGACGCCGCCGACACGCTCGACGCCCTCGCGTGGGGCCTCCCCGACAGCCTGACGCTCGACGGGGACTCGACGACCCGGCCGCTCGTGGTCCCGCAGTCCCTCAATGACGTCCGGCCCTGTCTCCTCACGGTGAGCGCGCAGGGCGCGGGCGAAACCGCGCCGCCCGACACCATCAAGATCGGCGTGAGCGAGGTGACGTTCGACCTTCCTTCGCCGGAGATCGAGAACCCGCCGATCGCGCCGATTCACCCGACCTGGTTTCCGATCGCCCGGCGGGTCGAGTTCGCGCGCGTGCGTGCTCCGGTGGAAATGGCCGTGGACGTGTTCGACGTGCGGGGGCGGCGCGTGTGGAGCGGCCGTGTGGGCGAGGGTGAGCGCACGCTGGTGTGGTCGCTCGGCTCCGCGTCGGCGACGCGGCCGGGCATCTACTTCGCACGCGTGCGCGCCGGGAGCGCGCCGCCGCAGAGGATCAAGCTCGCGTTGTTCTAGGCCGCCAGGTCAGCGCAGGCTGGAATCGAGCGCGAGCAGGATGCGCTCGGCCGGGTCGGCCTCCTCGAGGAGCGCGTCCCCGAGTGCGCGCCGCGCGCCCGGCGTGGCCTCGGCGCCGGAGCTCGCCAAAAGGACCACCGGGCGCCCCTTGACGAGCGCGCGCGCGTGCCGCACCGCGTCGGGCCACGAGGCCGCGGGCCGGGCGCCGCCGAGCACGACCCCGCACACGAGCCCGAGGTCCGGGTCCCCCACCAGTTCGTCGATGGAGTCCACCTGGGCGACCTCCGCTTCGAGCACCCGCGCGCACAGGAAGATCGACTCGGGCGGCGTGCGGCCGTCGGCCATCTCGACCACGAGCATGCGTGCCAGTCCGGGCACCCGCGGAGCGACGGCGGGCGACGGCAACCCCTGGGCGCGGGACCGGGCTTCGGTCCCCGCCTCGGCGAGCGCGCGCTCCTCGCGGGCCGAGAGCGCGCGCTGCTCGATGCGCGCCGACCGCTCCCGCCGGACGCGTGGCTCGGACCCGTCGCTGGAGCGCGCGGGCAACGCGCGCCCGATGGTCCGGAACAGGCCGGCTGCCCCGCTCACCAGCGACTTCACCACGCCCCTCTCGATCGCCTCGAGGCGGTCCGAGGCGAAGTCCTCGCTCTTCCTCCACTCGGCAACATGCGTGCTGCAGTAGGGACAGAGCGCCACGTGCGCCCGGCGTTCCGCGCGTCCGGGACGCTGGCCGCCCCCCGGCACGTAATCCGCCCGCAGCTCGGCCCACGTCGGGCAGCCGCCGCGTTCTTCGCGGGCCAGGCGAAGGCGCTCGCGCAGGGCGAGCAGGTGGGCATCGAGCTCCGAGCCATCGGGCACGTCGCTCGGAATCGTGGGGTCGAGGGGCGTCATCACCCCTCATCATCGGCGCCGCCATGGGGCAGCGCGACTGCATTTCTAAGTGACCGGTGGGGAGTTGTTTAGAGGTCCGGCTTCAGGTCCTGCTGCAAGCCGGCTCAGCCCGGGGGCCAGGCCAGCTTCCGGCCCCCCAGAAGGTGGGCATGGAGGTGGGCCACCGACTGCCCGCCCTCGGGACCGGTGTTCATGACCACGCGAAATCCCTGCTCCGGGTCGACTACACCCTCCTGCCGGGCGACCGCGACCGCCGCGCGCAGGAAGCGTCCGGCGTAAGCGGCGTCCTCCGCCGCCAGCGCGACCACGGAGTCGAGGTGGCGGCGCGGCACGACCAGCACGTGCACCGGCGCGCGCGGATCGATGTCGCGAAACGCCACGAACTCGTCGTCCGACCAAATGAGTGGCGTGGGCCTCGCGCCCGTGGCGATGCGGCAGAACAGGCAGTCGCTCATATTTCCTCCGCGGGGCGCACCGTGGGCGCGCGTTCGAGTGTGACCGCCGTGCCGTAGTCGGGCACCCCCGACTCGGCATCGTGGCGATCGCGCGGCAACAGGACGTTGACCTCGGGCCAGAACCCCTGCACGTTGCCGGGCGCGATCGGCGCGACCCGCGCGCGGCCCTCGAATCGCCCGGTGAGGGATTGGAGCACGATCGGCTCGCCGTCGGCGATCCCGCGCGCGGCGAGATCCTCGCCGGCCACGAGGATGTCGCGCCGGCGGGCGCCCGTGAGCGGGTCCTTCGCCTCGTGGACCATCGAGTTGAACTGCTTGCCGCGGCGCGTGGTCAACGACAGCGTCCCGGGAGTGCGCGCGCGCGGCGAGAGGTCGACCGCCTCGAAGCGCGCGCGCCCGCCCGGTCGGTCGAAGTTCCCACCCGCCGCCAGGTGACGCCCGCCGTACTGGAGCTGGTCGCCCTGCGCGGACAGGCGCTCGATGCCGGCGTAGAACGGCACCGCGCGGGCGATCTCGGCGCGCAGCGCGGCCGAGTCCTGGCGCGGCAGGAGGTGTGAAGCGGCCGGTCGCGCGCGGCGCGCGATCTCGGCGAGTGGCTCCCACTCGTTGCGCGCCTCACCGGGGCGCGGCCCCGGGATCTCCGGTGAAAACACGATGCGGCGCTCGGTCGTGGTCTCGGTGCCGCCACCCTCCTGCTCGTAGCGCGTGCGCGCCGGCAGGAGGAGCACGACGTCGGCCGGCTCGACCAGCATCTGGTTGGTCAGGACGATGTCCTGGTGGATGCGGAGCGGCACCCGCGCGAGCGCGGCCTCGACGTACCCGGGGTCGGGCAGCGTCTCCAGGAAGTTGCCGCCCACGATGTAGAACGCGTCCACCTCCCCGGCGTGCGCGGCATCGATCATGGCGCGCGCATCGAGCCCGGCCTCGGCCGGCGGGGCGAAGCCCCACAGGTCCTGCATGAGCGCGCGACTGGCGGCATCCAGCGGCCGCGCTCCCGGCAGGCCGTTGGGGACGCAGCCGACCTCGGACCCGCCCTGGACGCCGGAGTGCCCGCGGATCGGCATCAGCCCGGCGCCGTCCTTGCCCACCATGCCGCGCGCGAGCGCGAGGTTCACCAGCGCGCGCACGTTCGAAGACCCGGTCACGTGCTGGGTCACGCCCATGCTCCAGACGAACACGACCCGCTCCGCCGCCGCGTACGTGCGGGCCAGCTGCTCCATGGACGCGCGCGCCGCGCCGGAGAGCGCCTCGAGCGCTTCCCACGAGGCGCCGCGCGCGAGCGTCTCCGCCTCGTCCCAGTGCTCGGTGTGGGCGTCCACCCAGGCCCGGTCCACGCCACCCTGCTCGATCAGCGCCTTGAGTACGCCGGTGAAGAACGCGCCGTCGCCGCCGTGGTCGAGCGCGAAGTGGGTGTCCACGAGCTTCGTGCCGAACAGCGCGCTCTCCGCGACGGACGGGATCCAGTAGCGCGTGAGGCCGGGCTCGGCGAACGGATTGACCGAGAAGATGCGGGCTCCGCGCTGCTTCGCGTAATAGAGGTACTTGGTCGTCACGGGCTGGTTGTTGGCGACGTCGGAGCCGACGAGGACGATCAGGTCGCTCTCGATCCAGTCGACGTAGGAGCAGGTCGAGCCGGTCGCGCCGAGCATGCTCTTGAGTACGCGCGTCGACGGCGCGTGACAGAGGCGCGCGGAATTGTCGACGTTGTTCGTGCCCAGGAAGCGCACGGTCTTCTGCAGGGCGTAGTAGACCTCGTTCGTGATGCCGCGCGAGGTCACGTAGCAGGCGAAGCGATCGGGATCCTGCGCGAGCACGGGAGCGAGCCTCGCGGCGGCGAGGTCGAGCGCCTCGTCCCACGACACCCGGGTGAAGCCCGTCTCGCCGCGGCGCCTCAGCATCGGGTGCGCGAGCCGGCCGAGCGCGCGCAGTTCCTTGCTCGGCCGACCGGTGAGCGCGCCCGCATCGGCGAGGCGGGCGGGATCGAGCGCGCCCATGGTGTTGAGGTGGAGCAGGTTCAACCGCACCGTGCACAGGTGGACGCCGGACATCGTCCAGTCGGACAGCCCGCTGGTTCCGAGCGCGCAGCCGTCGCACACGCCGCGCGTGAGGATGCGCCAGGCATAGGGCAGCGCCCGCCGGTTCTGCCAGGCGGTCTTCCACATCTCGCCGAAGTGGTCGGGCTTTTGCTGGCCGAGGCCGTAGGGCGCGAGGCCGGCCCAGTGCCTGGGCGCGAAGCCGCCGATCGCGGAGGGCCGCTTGCGGGGCGACTGGGTGGCGGCTGGTGGCTTCAAAGGCGCCTCCCCGAAATCAAACGCCCCGCCGGCACGAGCGCGTGAGGCGCCCGCGGGCGGGGACGGTGTTCATTGGTGCCCGGGGCGAGATTTGAACTCGCACGGGGTTACCCATACGCCCCTCAAACGTACGTGTCTACCAGTTCCACCACCCGGGCACATCGACGACGCGCTCGAGCCGCGATCCTGAGGGGATCGACCGGAGCGCTTTGAGTCTGGTGCGACTTACTTGCCGCCTGGAGCCTTGGTCGCCGGAGCCGGTGTGGCCGGCGTGGAAGTCGTCGTCGGCGCGGGCGCCTTCGTCCCTCCGGCGGGAAGCGGCGCACCCGGCGCCGGAGTCTGCGCACCGCTCGTGGGAGCACCCGACGTCGGCTGCGTACCCGCGGCCTTCTTCGCCTCCTGCTGGATCAGGCTCTTGCCCGTGGCCGCCCCGCCGCCCTGCGTCGACATCAGCGCGAGGGTGAGCGAGGTGACGAAGAACAGCGCCCCGAAGATCATGGTCGCGCGGGTCAGGATCGTCCCGGCCCCGCGTCCCCCGAAAATCGTCGAGCCGCCGCCGCCGAACGCACCGGCAAGGCCGCCGCCCTTGCCCGACTGCAGCAGGATGACCAGCACCATTGCGAAGCAAGTGATGTAATGGACCACCAGCAGGAAGCCGACCATGAGTCCCTCGTCCGTCCAAGAGAAAGGGCCCCCGACGGGAGCCCCGCACCCGCGCACGATACCCGTCCCCGGGCCCGGGCGTCAATCCCCGATGGTGGCGCGATTTACGCGCGCGGAGACCGCCTCAGCGGGCGGCGGCCCCGACGATGGGCAGAAATTGCGCCGTGGTCAGCGATGCCCCCCCCACCAGCGCCCCGTCGAGCTCGGGCTCGGCGAACAGGGCGGCGGCATTGTCGGGCTTGACCGAGCCGCCGTACAGGATGCGCAGCCGGTCCGCGCCGGTTCCCCAGGCCGCGCGGGCACGGGCGCGCAGGACGCCGTGCACCTCGGCCGCCTGGGCGGGCGAGGCGGTCCGCCCGGTGCCGATCGCCCACACCGGCTCGTAGGCCAGCACGATGCGCGCCGCGCCCTCGCCCTCGACCGTCCCTGGGCCGCGGTCGAACTGGCGGGTCACCACCTCGGCGGTGCGCCCCCCCTCGCGCTCGTCGAGCGTCTCGCCCACGCACACGATCGGGACGAGGCCGGCGCGCAGGGCGGCACGGGTCTTCTGCGCCACGATGGCGTCGGTCTCGCCGAAGTACTGCCGCCGCTCGGAGTGGCCCACGATCACGTGCGAGCATCCCGCCGACACCAGCATCGGCCCGGAGACCTCTCCCGTGTACGCGCCCTCGTCCTCCCAGAACAGGTCCTGTCCGCCGAGACCGATCGGCGTGCCGAGAAGCGCGTAGCGCACCTCGGACAAGGCGGTGAACGGCGGGCAGAGCACGACGTCGCATCCGGGCGCGGGCAGGAGGCCGGCGACGAGGTCGCGCGCGAGCTTCGCGGCGTCGTCGTTGCCCTTGTAGAGCTTCCAGTTGCCCGCCACCAGGCGCGGGCCGATCGCGTAGGGGCTCACCGGGTCGCCGTCATGACGGGAGCGGGGGCGCGGCGCCGGCCTCGGCGCGCGGCGAAAGGGCGGCGACGCCGGGCAGGACCTTGCCCTCGAGGAACTCCAGCGACGCACCCCCGCCGGTCGAGACGTGGCTGACGCGGTCGGCGAGCCCCGACTTCTCGAGCGCGGCGGCCGAGTCGCCGCCGCCCACGATCGTGATCGCGTCGCGTTCCCGGGTGAGCGCGGCGAGCGTGCGCGCGACCGCGAGCGTCCCGTGCGCGAACGGGGCCTGCTCGAAGATGCCCATGGGACCGTTCCAGACCACCGTGCGGCAGTCGCCGAGCACGCCCGCGAACAGCGACTCGGTCTCGGGTCCGATGTCCACGCCAAAGCCCCTCTCGGGCAGCGCCTGAACCTCGTGCACGGTGACCGGCAGGTCGCCCTCGAGGCTCATCGACCAGCGCGCGTCCACCGGCAGGACGACGTCGACCTCCTGCTCGCGCGCCTGGGTGAGGAAGCTCCTCGCCGCCTCGACGAACCCGTCCTCGACCAGCGACTGGCCGGTGCCGAGCCCCTGCGCGCGCAGGAACGTGAACATCATCGCGCCGCCGACCAGCACGCGGTCACAGACGCCGAGCAGGTGTTCGAGCACCGGCATCTTGCTCGAGATCTTCGCCCCGCCCACGATCGCCGCGAACGGGCGCGCGGGGTCGGCGAGCGCGCTCCCGAGGTACTCGAGTTCCTTCTGCATGAGGAAACCGGCGGCCGCGGGGCGCAGGCGCTCGGGCACGCCGACGGTCGAGGCATGAGCGCGGTGCGCCGTGCCGAACGCGTCGTTGACGTAGACGTCGCCCAGCTGCGCGAGCGCCGCCGCGAACGCCGGGTCGTTCGCCTCCTCCTCGGCGTGAAAGCGCAGGTTCTCGAGCAGGAGCAACTTGCCCGGCTTGAGCGCCAGGGCCATCGCCGCCGTGGCCTCGCCCACGCAATCGGGCGCGAGCGGCACCGGCTGGCGCAGCAGGCGCTCGAGGCGCTTCGCGACCGGGGCGAGCGAGTACTTCGCGTCGGGCTTGCCCTTCGGCCGGCCGAGGTGCGACATCAGCACGATCGACGCGCCCTTCTCGAACAGGTAACGGATCGTGGGCAGCGTCGCGACCAGGCGGGTGTCGTCGGACACGGCGCCATCCGCGTCCAGCGGCACGTTGTAGTCCACGCGCAGGAGCACCCGCTTGCCGTCGACGTCGAGGTCGCGCAGCGTCAGGCGATCGAGGGCCATTGCAGCCACGGGCTCTCCTTGGGCGCCTAGAGGCGCCCGAACAGGTCCACGACGCGGTTCGAGAAGCCCCACTCGTTGTCGTACCACGAGAACACCTTGACCATCGTGCCCTCGAGGACGGCGGTGAGCGGCGCGTCGAACACGGACGAGTAGGGATTGCCGATGATGTCGCTCGACACCAGCGGCGCCTCGGAGTACTGCAGGATGCCCTTGAGGCGCCCCTCGGACGCGGCCTTCATCGCCGCGTTGACGGAAGCCACGTCGGTCTTCTTCGACACCAGGCAGGTCAGGTCGACGATCGACCCGTCGGGCACCGGCACGCGCATGGCGACGCCGTCGAGGCGGCCGTTGAGCTCGGGGATGACGAGCCCGATCGCCTTCGCCGCGCCGGTCGAGGTCGGCACCATGTTGACCGCGGCGGCGCGCGCGCGGCGCAGGTCCTTGTGCGGCAGGTCGAGGATCTTCTGGTCGTTCGTATAGGCGTGGGTCGTGGTCATCAGGCCGCGCTCGATGCCGAACGCCTCGTGCAGCACGCTCGCGATCGGCGCGAGGCAGTTCGTCGTACACGAAGCCACCGAGACCACCTGGTGCCTGCCCTTCTCGTAAGCCGCGTCGTTGACGCCGACGACGAGCGTCGCGTCTGCGCCCTTGGACGGCGCCGACACCGCCACCACGCGCGCGCCCGCGGTCAGGTGGGCGGCGGCCTGGTCCCGGTCGGTGAACAGGCCGGTGGCCTCGAGCACGATGTCGACGCCGAGGTCCTTCCACGGCAGCGCCCGCGGATCCTTGACCTGGAGGATCCGGATGCTCTGGCCGGAGACGTGGACCGTGTCGCCCGTGGCAGTGACCGGGTCGGGCCACGTGCCGTGGACCGAGTCGTACTGCAGGAGGTGGGCGAGCGTGGCCGCATCGGTCACGTCGTTCGCGGCCACGAACTCGACATCGGCCTTGCGCTTGAGCGCGGCCCGCACGACCAGCCGGCCGATCCGTCCAAACCCGTTGATGCCGACCCGTACCGCCATCGAATCCTCCCGGCGCCGCGCGCCCCTTCCCTGCGCCTTGGAGCCAGTTCTAGCCCGAGACTCCGCGAACCATTTCGTAGAACGAAGCCGGCACGGTCTTGAGCGCGCCCGTGCCCTCGATCAGGGGAACCTCGGTGATCTCGGTTCCCTTGAGCGAGACCATCACGCCGAATTGTCCCTCGGAGACGAGGTCGGCCGCGCGTACGCCGAAGCGCGTGGCAAGCACGCGATCATATGCCGAGGGTGCCCCGCCGCGCTGGATGTGCCCGAGCACGACCGCGCGCGTCTCGACGCCGGTCTCGAGCTCGATGCGCTCGGCCAGCCGCTGCGCGACGCCGCCCAGGCGCTCATGCCCGAACGCATCCGTCCCCTGGGCCACGGTCGCCACGCCCACCGCAGGCATGCGCGCGCCCTCGGACACGACCACGATCGAATAGCCGGCCGGCCCGCGCTTGCGCTCCTCGACGACACGGCACACGGCCTCGACGTCGATCTCGAACTCGGGCAGGAGCGTCACGTGCGCGCCCCCCGCCAGCCCGGCGTAGGCGCCGATCCAGCCGGCATGGCGGCCCATGACTTCGCACACGAGCGCGCGGCCATGCGAGCGCGCGGTCGTGTGCAGGCGGTCGATTGCCTCGGCGGCGATGTTGATTGCCGTATCGAAGCCGAACGTGTAGTCGGTCCCGGACAGGTCGTTGTCGATGGTCTTGGGCACGCCCACGAGCGCGAGCCCCTCGCCCGCGAGTTTCGTGGCCACGCCCAACGTGTCCTCGCCGCCGATCGCGACCAGCGCATCGAGACCGCGCGCCTGCCACGTCGCGCGGATCCGGTCCACGCCGCCGTCGACCTTGTAGGGGTTCGTGCGCGATGTGCCGAGCACGGTGCCCCCGACGTTCCACAACTCGGCGACGTCGGAGGGCAGGAGCGGGCGGGCGCAGTTCTCGAGCATGCCCTTCCATCCGCCTTCGATGCCGAGCGTCTCGTGGCCGCGCTGCGCGTGGCGCAGCACGAAGCCGCGCAGCACGGCGTTGAGGCCGGGGCAGTCACCGCCGCCGGTCAGGATGCCGACCCGCATGAGGGATCCTCGGGGATGGACGTGGATGCGAAAGGCGTGCTGCGGACTCTATCGGGCCCAAGGGACCGGGTCAAGGCCCCGCGGGCGCGGGACGAGGGCCCTGGCTATTCGCTCGAATACTTGAGCGAGTAGTCGCCGTAGCCCCGCTCGTCGACGAACACGAACTTGCGCGTCATGCGCGTCTGGGATCCATGGCGCGCGCGCTCGACCTGGGACTCGGTCGCCCGATTGTAGGTCCAGATCTCGAACGGCCGCTCGTCGGCGCCGATGCCACCGGGCTTGCGCAACTGGATGTATGCGGGGTCGTCCTCGTTTGCGATCTCGGCCGCGATGTTGGTCAGGGAGTGGTCGCCGGTCGGGATCACCTGCTGGCGGATGTCGTCGGGCTCGCCGAACTTGAGGTAGATGCGTCCGCGGTCCGAGAGCATGCCCTTGACCACGCCGTCGATCGAGAAGTGGTCGTTCGCGTACTGGACGCGTGCGCGGAAGCGATCGCGCTCCTCGTTCTGCGCGGTCAGCGGCGTCGGGTCCTTCTCGCGCCAGTAGCGGTCGAGCCAGGCCTCCTGCTCGCCCGCCGTGGACTCGGCATAGCGCAGTTCCTGGTCCGGATCGTCGAGCAGGAAGTGCGCCTCCTCGAGGAACTCGCGCGGGTCGCGTTCCCACGATTCGCGGCGCCACGCGACGTTGAAGCGGCTGGTCGATTGCGCGCGGCCCCTTTGCCCGCGGACGTCGACCTCGAGGTCGTACGCGCCCGCGGGCAGAGTGGAGACGTCGAAGCCGAGCCGCCCGGCCCACGGACCGTCCTCGGTGATCAGCGTCGAGTCGAGGACGGCGATCAGCCCGCCGTCGAGCGCACGCACGCGCGCGACGACCGTATCCGCCTCGGCGCCGGAGCCCTCCGCGGGACGCACCTCGAAGTAGCCGCGGGCGATCGGGGCGTAGAGCCCGTAGGTGCGGTCGGGATTGGGCACGACCGGCGCGCCGCCCGGGACCCGGACGAACGCGCCCAACGCCACCTTCGCGGAGTCGGCCTGATCGAGTGCACCCTGCGGCCAGGAGAGCAGCGGGCGGCTTACCGTGAGCTTGTCCCTGGCGAAGGCGGGGATCGTGGTCAGGCCCTCGGCGACGCCCTTCTCGGGCACGCGCCGTCCCACGTACACGAGGCCGCGCTTGGGCTGCTGCAGGTCCTCGATCCGCACCCGAATCTGGTGCGCACCGGGCGGCACGTTGTAACTCTCGAGCAGGAGGTGGCCGGGGCTGTACCCGCTGGCGGTGCGCGGCGGCGCGATCACGGTGAGCCTGCGGCGGTCGGTGCGCTCGGGCTTGCCGAAGCGCGTGCGGAACTCCACCGTGAGCTGGACCTGGGCGACCAGGGAGTCGCCGCGATCCACGTACTTGAGCTGGTCGCCGGGGATGCGGAGCGCGACATCGGCGCGCGTCTTGCCGTCGGGCCCGGGTCCGGGCGTGACGTCGACCACGAACAGCAGGCGACCCTCGCTCCGCCAGGGCAGCGGCCGATCCCGGTCGGGATCGACGCCGGCGCGAGCCGGCCCCGCCGCGCTCACGACCAGCGCGCACAGGGCAACCAGCCAGGTCAGGGGGCGACGGTCCAGGCGCGTAGCGAGTCCCCCCTGACGGGCCTAAAAGCGAATGTTGAGCGAGAGGCGGTGCCCCGCGCCCAGCGTCTTCATGTCCGTGTAGGCGTAGTCGAACGTGGCGTTGGTCTTCAGCGGAGCGACCGGGAACTTCACGCCGGCGCCGGCCGCGAGACCCTCGGAGTCGTAGTTGAAATTGTAGCCACCCCGCAGGAACAGGAAGTCCTTGAACCCGTACTCCATGCCTCCGTTGAGGCGCTCGGAGTTATCCGGCGGGTGCGAGAACTCGAACGAGCCGATCAGCCGGTTGGAACCGGTCTTGATCAGGTCCGCCGACGTGCCCACGCGGAACACGGTCGGGATGCGCGACTGGCGGTCGATGAACTGCACCTGGCCGCCGATGTTCTGGATCGCGAACCCGATCTTCATGCCCGCCACGCCCACGTCGTAAAGCGTGCCGAGGTCGAAGGCAATCGTCTGTTGCGAGAACTCGGCGAGGCCGAGCCGCACCAGGTTGATGGTCGCGCCCGCCGAGAACTTGTCGGTGAACGAGCGCGCGTAGGTCAGCCCGAACGACGAGTAACCCGCGTCGAAGAACTCGCCGGTGCCGTCGGGGCGGAACGAGTCGCGCACCACGTCGTCGGCGATCGAGAGCGAGCGGGCATTGACCGCGATTGCGCCCGGAAGCTTCTTGAGGTGGAATACGAGCGTAGCCTGGTCGATATTGACCGACGCGGGCCACTCGATGTGATTGACCTGCACCGAGGTCTTGTCCTCCTCGAGGCGGGCGATTCCGGCGGCATTCCAGAACACCGCGCTCGGGTCGTCGGCCACGGCGACGTACGCGCCGCCCATGCCCGCAGCGCGCGCGCCGATCCCGATCTTCAGGAACTGGCCGTCGAACGTCCCGACCTTCTCGAAGATCTGGGCGGAACGCGCGGGTCCCGCGGCGATTCCGATGATTGCCATCGCGATCCACAAGTGCTTCACGCTGTTCCCTCCTCTGTGAGGCGGCCCTCCGAGGGCTCCGCCGGTGTTCCCGCCTCAGCGGATGATGACGAACTTGCCCCTCGAAGTTCCGACCTGCGATTCCACGCTGAACATATAGATGCCGCTCACGACGTCCTGCCCATTGCGAGAAATCAGGTTCCACGTCGCCTGGCCGTCGGCATCATTCTCCTTCTGCTGCTTCCCGTTGGTCTGCAGATCGTCCGCCCGGAGCGTCTGCACGAGGTCGCCGGCGATCGTGAAGATGCGCAGGGTCCATGCCCCGGCCGGCATGTTGAAGAAGTCGACGTGGGTCCCGGTCGGATCGGCTGCGTTCGGCGTCAGGTCCCACTGGGCACGACCGCGATACGGATTCGGCACCACGAAAATCTGCTTCGCCGAAGCCGCGGCGGCGGACTGCGGCGTCACCCCGTCGGACTCCACGGCCGAGCGCCGGCCCTCCTGCTCCGCCAGGGTTCCGCGCCCGCCGTTGACGTCGCGCTGTCCGGTCGAGTCCTTCGCGGTGACCGAGTAGAAGTAGACGAACCCGTTGAGCACGTTCTGGTCGACGTACTTGTAGCGGCCCACCGGGTAGATCGCGATCTTGTAATTGGGCTCCGTGACCGGAACCCCGGCCGGAGTCAGGTACTTGCGCGCGCCGATGAAGTAGGCGGTGTCCCCGGGCGCCGTGCCGGCCGGCGGGCAGGTGCCGTTGATGAGCGACGAGCCGGCGGCGCACGGCGTGATGTCGCTCGGGAAGATGCGCAGCCCGCTCTGCACGTTGAGCAGCACCGGCGCCGTGAGCTTGAGCTCCTTGATGCCGTCGCCCTCGCCCGCGTCCCCCGTGTTCGGCATGCCGTCGGCCCCGAAGTCCACCGAGTCGCGCAGCGGCGTCAGGTAATCGTAGCCCTTGAGCTCGGCCAGCAGCGCCCAGAGTTCCTCGGACGGACCCGACGCGCCGACCGGGCGCGTGAAGTTCGAGGCCTTCCAGATGCGGTACGCCTTGAAGTCGAGCAGGCCGGTCGAGGGGTCGGGCGTGATTTCGCTCAGGTTGTCCCACTCGATCGTGACCTTGCGGTCTCCCGGGGTCAGGCGCAGGTCGGGATTCGGCGGTGGTGCGGCGGCGAGCCAGTTCTTGAGGAGCGCGCCCGCGACGCCCGTGCAGTAGTTGCAGTCGAAGTCGAACCACGTGTAGTGGTCGTCCTCGACCGTCCGGGTCGTGCCGCTCTCCTCGTCGTGGCAGTCGGCGCGCTCGAACTGCTGGCCCGGAGGCGCGATCAAGCCGGTCTCCCGGCCGATCCGGTCGGGCGTCGGCTGGCCGGCCGTTACCGGCTGGTACTTGCCGCGGAACGTCTTCTGGGCCTCGATCGCGTTGCTGATCATGGCCGAGTAGCGATCGGGGTTCGGCTGGTCCGGGCTCGCCGGATTGTTCGGCGGTCGCGTGTAATCGCAGCGCTGGACCGCGAGCGCGACCTGGACGGAGATCTTTTCCCCGTTTTCCCACTGCAGGTAAGGCCCGACCGAGCAGATCGAGAAGTAATCGGTCTTCGTGGACTCGTCGGGACGCTCCTCGTTGATCAGCCCCGTCACCGGGTCGATGCCGACCGGCGCAGCCGCCGCGCTGAGCCCGAACGCGAGCGTCTGGAAACGCTCGAGATCGACCGTCGGCGATCCGCCCTGCACGTACGGCGTGCCCGGCAGGTAGGCGCGATACATGCGGAAGCCCACCGTGCGCGGCCCCTTGATGCCCGTCGGATCCGTGGTGTGGCCGAGCAAGATGAACGAGGACGCGGCGTTGGTCTTGCCGAGGTCGCCGTCGTCGTCGGTCATGCTGAACCCACGCACGTGGAGGGTGTCGGTCGCGCAGGAATCGGCGTTGTAGTTGAGGTCGATGCCCGGGACCAGGTTCTCGGGGAAGTCCCCCTGCGGGACGCGCGGGTCCGGCAGGTCGTCGGAGAAGTAGCGGTCGAGCGCCGTCGGACCCACGTCCTGGTCGACGACGAAGCCCACGAACACCGAGTCCAGCATGTGGCCGGACTGGTTGTAGATGTCGTAGTTGACCGCCGTGAAATCGTTCGCACCCGGGACGGCGAACGCGAACGTGCTCTGCCGGACGAGCAGCCCGAACGGCACGTGCTTCTCGGCGAAGTTCGCGTTGACGGCCTGCTCGGTGTCGTCGCGCAGCTCGCACGAGAACATCTGCTGGGAGATCGCGGCATAGTCCTCGTCGATCCGGCCGTCGTTGTCGTCGTCCTTGCCGTTGAGGAACTCCTCGTCCACAAGGAGGTCACCGTCGTCGTTGAAGTCGCGCTGCCCGCCGACCTGGCCGTCGTACGACTGGTAGATGCGGTCCTGGGGCGCGAGCGACGGCGGGCGCCACTCCGTGTTCGAGCTCACGCGGCGCACCTGCGTAGGGTCCTGAGCCTCGGGGTTCTTCGCCCCCACCCAGAGTCCCCAGTAGAACAGGAACTCATTGCCCGACGGTCCCGGCCACTGCGCCGAGGGATCCGACGAGTTCGCAGTGAAGGGGTTGCCCATGACTCCGATGTTGGTGGTCTTGAGCCAGACGTTCCCCACCGTGGAGACGCGGCCCGGTCCGTTGATCTCGGGCACGGCCTGCGGGCCGAGCGGCCCGTGGCCGCCGCCTCTGAGCGATCCGGGCTGCCCATCGAGGCCGGCCGACGACGAGTCGACGAGCGCCTGCAGATCGCGGTCGAGGACGCGGGCGCTTGCAGGGACGGCGACGCCGAGCGCGAGGCCAACGGCCACGAGCCCGAGGACGCCGGAAAGGACGACGCGCGTGCTTCGATTCACACGGAACTCCTTGTGCATGAGCCCTTGCCTCTTCCTAGAACGTCACGCCGGCGCCGACGCGGACGTTGCGTCCCTCGGCGAACACGCGCGGATCGTTGACCGGGACCCAATCGTCGACGCGATCGCCGTTGGTGTCGCGCAGGTACGCGCCACCGGCCCGGCCGGTCTCGGTGTAATAGACGAGATAGTCCTGCCCGATCTGGTTGACATACGGATTCGGAAAGTTGTTCGGCGCAAGGTTCTGGATCGGCGTCGAGTCCAGCACGTTGCGGGCGTCGAGGAAGAACGTCACGTTCTGGCCCCAGATGTGGAAGAACTTGTCAGCCACGATCGAGAGCGCGGACTGGCTCGGCAGGCGCCGCGTGTTCGCGAACTTGGGATCCGGGTTGCGATCGTTGCGGAACGTCGGCGTGAACGGCAGCCCCGAGCCGAACGTCCACAGGAACGTGACGCCCCACTTGCCCGGGTCCCGCAGGATCAGGTTCGCGTTCAGCGTGTGCCGCTGGTCCCAGTCGAGCGCCTGCTCGGCGATCGGCAGGTAGAGCGCGTTGCCCTGGGCGAACTGCAGGCCCGAGTTCGGATCGGACGCGACGCCGGTGGCGATCGAGTAGGTGTAGTTCAGTTCCCCGGAGAACTTGTGGCTGAAACGCTTGACGATGGAAGTCTCGAAGCCACGTGCGGACGCGTAGTCCTGGTTGACGTACACCGGGACGAGCAGGCCGGTCAGGTTGTCGACCTGCTGGCGCACCGCGATCAGGCCGAAGATGTCCTTGAAGAACACCGAGAACTGACCGGAGACGTCCTTGCTGAACAGGTGCTGCACGGCCGCCTGGTAGCTGATGTTCGTCTCCGGCGCGAGGTCGGGGTTGCCACGGACGGCCACGGTCGACTGCGAGCCACGGTTCTCGAACACGAAGTTGCGCTGCGGCGTCTGGAACGTCCAACCGTAGTGGAAGCTCAGCACGTCGCGGTCGGAGATCGGGTAGGCGATGCCGAGGCGCGGCGAGATCTGCGACTTGTAGCGGCCGTTCGGCAGGTCCGCCGCCGGGATCTGCGGTCCCGGGGTGAACAGGTCGTAGCGCATGCCGGCATTGAGGACGAGGCCCTCGTACTCCCAGCGATCCTGGAGGAACGCCGAGCCCTCGGGATTGTAGTTCGTGAAATCCGAGCGGTTCAGGCCGGGCAGGCCCTGCGCCTCCTGGTTCGGGAACTGGACCGAGAGCAGGTTCACCGAGTTGTAGACGCTCTCGATGCCCCCCTTGAGCGTGTGGCCCTTCCAGTGCGTGGTCGTGTAGTCGGCCTTCGCGGTCCAGGTGGTCGTGAGCTGCTTGCTGTACGTCGGGTAGTCGCCGTGCGTGGCGTAGAACGGGTCGAAGTCGAGGTTGCCCGACCAGTACAGCGGCGAGCGAATCTCGTACTCCCAGGGCTCCTTGCCACCGACCGAGTTGGTGGTGTTGAACCGGAAGCGCGAGAGCCGGACCGTGTACACGTCCTTGGGCGACAGCGAGTGCGTCCACACCGACTTGAACTGCGTGAAGCGCGTGTCGTTCGTCGGCACGTGGTCCGCGAGGTTCTGGAACTGGTACGTCGAGTCTTCCTGGAAGAACGACCACTTGCCGTAAATGGGGACATACAGCGGGTCGCCGCTGGGAGTGGACGTCGTGTCGTAGGTCACGGCGACGTAGCCCTTGCGGCTCCACTCGTGATTGTACGGGGTGTTGATCGTCCGGTTGTTGATCGCCTCGAACGTCAGTTTCTCGTTCGACTTGGGCTTGAACGCGAACTTGGCGTTGGTGTTGATCTCGTTCGACTGCCGGTTGCCCAGGCGGATGAAGTCGAGGAACGAGCTGGTTTGCTGCGACCGTCCCGAATTGAGGTAGGTGTCGGAGAACACACCCTCGTAGGTCAGGAAGTAGGTCAGGTTCTTGATCGGCGTGGGGCCGCCGAGGCCGGCGGTCCAGCGGTCGTAGTTGTTGAACGTCTTCTGGGTCTCACCGTAGCGGTCGGTGTGCCACTGGATGTCGCCGCCGAACTTGTCGCCGCCCTCGCGGGTCGTGATGTTGACCACGCCGGAGAGCGCGTTGCCGTACTCGGCGTCGAAGCCGCCCGAGAGCACGTCCGCGCCCGCGACCGACAGGTTCGCGATCGAGGCGCTGTTGCCGAACAGCGGGTTCGCGACCTCGATGCCCTCGATCTGGAACTTGACCTCGCCGCCACGGCCGCCGCGCACGTGCAGCTCGCCGCCCTGGTTGACGATGCCGGCCTTGAGACCGACCGCCTCGCGCAGGTTCTCGACCGGGAGGTCCTTGAGCGTCTCGCCCGAGACCGACTGCTTGGTGGTCGAGGACTTGGTGTCGATCATGCGCTGCGCGGTGACGCGCACTTCCTCGATCTGCTTGACCACCTTCTGCTCGCCACCGAGGTTGATCGTACCGACGGCATTCGGCCCCGCGTTGACGTTCACGGCCAGCGTCTTGGCGTCGTAGCCCGTGAGCAGCACGCGGACCTGCTGCGCGCCCACGGGAACAAGCGTGATCGTGAAGTTTCCCGCGTCGTCGGCCTGGGCGCCCCGGCGCGTGCCCACGACGATGACGTTGGCGTAGCCCCCCGGTTCCTTGCCGGCCATGACGCGGCCGCTGATCGTTCCGGTGGCCTGGGCGAGCGCGACGTCCGCGCGCGCCGCAAGCGCGGCGGCAATGCAAACCGCAAGCATGAATACGGCGCGGAAGCGCCTGGGGAGCATCAGGCGAGACATAGGTCGCACACCTCTCCGAGGGAAGACCGATCGACGTGCCCTTGGGACGCCATAGGGGTTGGCGCTGGCACTATAATCAATGGGTGCGGAAACCGTCAACCCGTTTATCCTCTTGCCTTTGGACCTCTTTCTAGGCCCGTCGGCTCGGAGCTTTACGGCCGGGGGTGGGCCGGAAAGCGAAGGGACGCGTTGCCTCGCAACGCGTCCCCCAATTCACATAGGAGCGGCGGCCTGCGAGGCCGGCGCCCGGTCGACCAGAAGATTGCAGGATGCCCGGAGGGATGTCAACCGCGAATTTCGGGGAAAGGCCCGATCCGGCCCTCGTTCCCGCCCCAACCCGGTTAGAACGCCCAGCGGTTGTAGAGCGTGAAGCGGATCGTCGAGCCGTTCTCGTCCGTTGGGTCCGGAAAGTTACTCGACCGCCGCCCCACTTCGATGCCGCCGTCCAGGGCGTAGCGCGCGCTGGGACGGGCCCAGCCGAATCCCGCCGTCAGGGCATTGGTCACGCGCTCGTTCTGCGCGGTGTAGACGTCCGCGTCGTCGGACACGTGGTATCCGCCGAGCCGCCCCGTCCATGCGGGGGTGACCGCGAACTCGAGACCGCCGCGCAGCTCTTTGATGCGCTGCCGCACGTGCAGTACGCTGGCATCGCGCGCGTTCTGGTAGCGGTGCAGCTCGACGCCGAGCAGCACGCGCGAGGTGATCCGGTAGCCCACGCCCACGCCACCGCTCCAGTGCCGCAGTTCCTCCTTCGACTGGACGACCGGCAGGCCGAGGCCGAGCGTATCGCCCGCGATCGACTGCTGGAAATCGTTGTAGTTGCCGCGCGCGGTCGCCGGCGTGGCCTCGTCCTTGTCGTAGCGCACGGCGAAGTCGCCGGCCACCGTCAGCCCGCGGATCGCCGGTGGCTCGAGCGCGACCCGGGTGCGCAGCCACTTCTGGCGGTAGGCGCGGTTCAGGACGTCGCCGCGCGCCACGGTCGGCGGACCGTTGAGGCCGCCCGAGAGGCTGAAGCGGTACTCCTCCTTCGAGTCGAACTTGCTGCGACCGACCTGGCCGCCCAGCGTCACCCAGCCCGGGTGCGCGATCGCCGCGAACGAAAATTCGTTCGAGGGGCGAGGCTCCTCGGTTTCGAAAACTCGATGCTTGTTGGTATTCGAGGTGCGCACGCGATCGGTGATGCGGTCCCAGTTGAACGCGGTCTGGAGACCCTTGATCCCGGACCATCCGAGCCCGATGCCGAAACCACCGACGCGCGTCTTGCCGTGATCAGGGATGAACGGGTTCGGCGCCGTCACGAGGTTACCGGCGGTGAGTTGCACGGTGCCGTTCTTGAGTGTCTCGTAGCGGAAATCGTCGCTCGTCGCCTCGGCCCCGAGCGTCAGGTGCGCGCCCCAACCCCAGCTGCCGCCCCCGAACCGCCCGTTGAGCGTCGGGACGGCGATCGGCGTCGTGATGCTGCGCTCGTTGTAGATCCCGTCCTGCGCCGGCACGCGCGTGTTGGTCGTGAGGTAGCCCGCGTCGACGCCCGCAGCGAAGCTGCCCGGCTTGCGGCCGACCGCCTGGAAGCCGATCACCGAGCGGTGCCGGCGCGCAAGCTCGCGGTCGAGCGCCCCGACCGTGTGCTGGTCGGTGATCGAACCACTGTCGAAATACACGTCCATCGAGGTCGAGTCGCGGTCCTCGAGCAGGCCGAGCGAGGAGCGGGCGAAGTCCCACAGGTTGATCTCGTTGTTCTCGTCCGCGAGCGCGAGCGAGAGCCCACCGAGCTCGGCCAGGCGAAGGCTGGGCTGGGTGGACCGTCGGTCGGGGCCCGGACGATCGGTCGCCGGCGCGAGGTATTGCGCGTGGGCGGGGACGACGAGCGCCGCGCTCGCAGTCACGGCCAGGGCGAGGGCGAGCGATCGGGCGACGGTGCCTCGGTGCATTCGAAACTCCTCTTTCCGCGTGGGGATCGACCAACAAAAAACGCGTCGCGCCGGGGGATGCCCGGAGACGCCGCGGTCGGCGCGCGCTGGGCGCACCGTCGCGGATGCTAGGGGCGTCCCCCCTGCCGTGTCAACCCCGCAAACGGCCCCGCAAAAGGCGGCCCCGGCCGGACACCGCGGGGTCCCCCGCCAGCCAGAACCGGTACGGGGCGGCGCGCGCGAGCCGAATCCCGATGCGCGGGCCGGCCTTGATCTCGCCGGGGAGGTACCCCGCGGGACGGGCATGCAGCGTGAGCCCGGAGCGCGTGAGATCCAGCCCGTCGTGCGAGCGATCGAGCCCGAGGGCGCGGCACAGCCGCCCCGGCCCGGAGGCGATGCGCCCGAGCGCGAGATCCGGCCGTGCCGCCCGCCAGCGCGCCAGGCCGCGCGTGGGCACGAGCGCGCGCAGGAGGACGGCGTGCGGCAGGCCCGCCGCCCCGGTGACGACGTTCAGGCAGTGATGCATGCCGTAGGTGAAGTACACGTAGGCGTGTCCGGGCGGCCCGAACATCGAGCGGTTCCGCGCGGTGGGCCCTTTGTAGGCATGGCTCGCCGGGTCGTCCGCGCCGAGGTAGGCCTCGACCTCGACGATCCGGCCCGCCATGGCGCCCGCGGGTCCGCGCCACGACAGCGTGCATCCGAGCAGGTCCCGCGCCACGGCGGGCGCCGGCCGGGCGTAGAACCGGCGCGGGAGGATCGCCACGCCGACGGCCTACCGCCCGCGGCGCGGCGCGCGGCCGGGCACGGCGCCCTTGCGCGCGAGCACGATCAGCTGCGGACAGCCGTCCACGAATTCCGAGCCGTCGAAATCGCCGAACGTCGCGACCGGATGGAACCCATGCGCGGCGAGCAGCCGCTCGAGCTCGAAGCGGTGAAACCAGCGCAGCCGCAACTCGAGGCTCTCGCGCCTGACGAGCCCGTCCATCGTGACCGTGTCGAGCCAGTAGCGGGCGGTCGTGACCTGCGCCGCGCGGTCGAACTGCTGCTGGAAGAAGGCCTCGGTGCGCGAGCCCGGCAGCCCGGGCGCCTCGCCCGCGAGCGGCGACGGTTCGGCGCGCAGCACGCCCGCGGGCCGCGTCGGGTCGGCGTGGAAGAGCGAGATCCACAGGTGCCCGCCGGCACCGAGCGCGCGCGCGGCGCCGGCGATCACTTTGTCCTGGTCGGCGGGCGACTCGAAGTGCATGAGCGTGTTGAATGGCAGGAGCGCGAGTCGGAAGCTTGGCCGCGCGGGCAGGCGCAGCCGGCGCAGGTCCCCGCGCAGCAAGGTCACGCGCTTCCGGACCGGGGCGCGCTCCTCCAGGAGCCGCGCGCGCGCGGCAGCGAGCAGCGCCGGCGCGTCGTCCACGCCGGTGACGACGTGGCCCTCGCGCGCGAGCCGCAGCGCGACCCGCCCCGCCCCGACGCCGAGTTCGAGGATCGGCCCGCCCGTCAAGCGCGCGATCTCGAGGATCATCGGCAGGTCCGCCTCGAGCTTGCCCATCCAGCGCTCGAACAGGCCGTCGTAGAGCGCGACGTCCTGCACCGGCTTCATGCGCGCACGCCCTCGGCCTCGAGGATCGACATGACCTCGCCCTGGATCGCGGCGAGGCGCTCCTTGGTCTTCGCCTCGAAGCGCACCACCAGCACGGGCTGGGTGTTCGAGGCGCGCACGAGGCCCCAACCGTCGCCGAACTGGATGCGCGCGCCGTCGATCGCGATCACGGCGTGGTCCTTCGCGAAGTGCTCCTTCACGCGCTCGACGATCGCGAACTTGTCCTCGTCGGTGGTGTCGAGGCGGATCTCGGCGGTGGCGACGTACTGGGGCACGGTGTCGAGCAGCGCGCCGAGCGACTTGCCCGAGTCCGCGACGATGCGCAGCAGGCGCAGCGAGACGTAGATCGCGTCGTCGAAGCCGAAGAACTCGTCCTGGTAGAAGATGTGGCCCGAGAGTTCCCCGGCGAGCGGCGCCTTCTCCTCCTTCATGCGCGCCTTCATCACCGAATGCCCGGTGCGCGCCATGATCGGCTTGCCGCCGTGGGCCACGATGTCCTCCTCGAGGCCCTGCGAGCACTTGACGTCGAACACGATCGGCGCGCCGGGATACTTCGCGAGCACCTCGCGCGAAAGCAGCGCGAGGATCTGGTCGCCCCATACGATGCGGCCCTGCTCGTCGACGGCGCCCACGCGGTCGGCGTCGCCGTCGTAGCCGATGCCGAAGTCCGCGCCCGTCTCCCTCACCTTCCTGATCAGGTCCTGCATGTTGGCCTCGACCGTCGGGTCGGGCTGGTGGTTCGGGTACGAACCGTCGGGCTCGGTGAACAGCTCGACCACGTCGCAGCCCACGCGGCGGAACACGTCGGGCGCCACCGGGCCCGCGCAGCCGTTGCCCGCATCGAGCACGACCTTGAGCTTGCGCTTGAGCTGGATCTTCGAGACCAGCATGTCCATGTAGGCGTGCTCGGTCGGGAGGTCGCGCGCCTCGCCGCGCTCGCCCGTGCGTTCCACGAGGTCGAAGTCGCGCTGCTCGATCATGCGGCGCAGCACCTGGATCTGCTCGCCGTGGATCGAGGCCAGGCCGAGGTTCATCTTGAAGCCGTTGTACTCGCTCGGATTGTGCGAGCCCGTGACCTGCACGCCGGCGTCGGTCTTGAGGTGGACGATCGACCAGTACAGGCCCGGCGTCGGCAGCACGCCGACGCGCAGGATGTCGCAGCCGGTCTCGAGGATGCCGGCCTCGAGCGCCCCCGCGAGCCGCGGCGAGCTGGGACGAAAATCGCGACCGAGCGCGACCGTCTTGAGGCCCTGCCGGCGCACCATCGTGCCGAACGCGCGGCCGAGGTCGGTGATCACGGGCGAGGTGAGGTCGGTCTCGTGCAGGCCGCGCACGTCGTACTCGCGGAAGATGGCGGTGTTCATGGGAGGCTTACTCCTTGTGACGCAGGAAGGCGTCGATGAAGAGGTCGAGGTCGCCGTCGAGCACGCGATCCACGTCCGACGACTCGGCGCCGGTGCGGGTGTCCTTGACCATGGTGTAGGGCTGCAGCACGTAGGAACGGATCTGGCTGCCGAAATCGATGTCCTTCTTGGGCTCGGTGAGGCCCGCGAGGCGCGCCTTCTCGAGCGCCTGGAGATGCACGTAGACCCGCGACTTGAGCATCTTCATCGCGAAATCGCGGTTCTTGTGCTGGCTGCGTTCCGCCTGCGACTGGACGACGATGCCGGTCGGCAGGTGCGTGATGCGTACCGCGGACTCGGTCTTGTTGACGTGCTGTCCGCCCGCGCCCGAGGCGCGGAACGTGTCGACGCGCAGGTCGTCGTCCTTGAGGTCGACCGTGATCGTGTCGTCGATCTGCGGGAACACGAACACCGAGGTGAACGAGGTGTGGCGGCGCTTGGCGGCGTCGAACGGCGAGATGCGCACGAGCCGGTGGACGCCGGACTCGGCCTTGAGGAAGCCGTAGCCATACTCGACGTTGACCTCGATCGTGGCGTCCTTGATGCCCGCCTCCTCCCCGGCCTGCAGGTCGAGCACGGTGTAGGACCAGCCCTTGCGCTCGCAGAACCGCGTGTACATGCGGAGCAGCATCTCCGCCCAGTCCTGGGATTCGGTGCCGCCTGCGCCCGGGTGGATCGTGACCACCGCGCCGAGGTGATCGTTGTCTCCGTTGAGCAGGCTCTCGAGCTCGAGGTCGTGCACCTTCGGCTCGAGCAGGTCGAGCTCGTGCGCCACGGCGTCGAGCGTGGCCGCGTCGGCCTCCGCGCGCGCGAGGTCGAAGAGGTCCCGCAGGTCGCCGCAGCTCTTCGCCGGGACCTCGTAGCCGGTGACCACGCGCCGCACGCTCTTCAGTTGCGCGATGACCTTCTGCGCGTCTTCGGGGCGGTCCCAGAATCCGGGCTCCCCCATCTTCGCCTCGAGCTCTTTGGCTTCGGCTTTCCGGTGATCGACGTCAAAGATAGCCTCGGAGCTGGTCGAGCGTGGTTCCGACCTTCTCCAGACGGCGTTCGAGGTCCTGCAGGTTGACGGCCTGGGTCATGCAGCTCTCGGGGGTTCGGGTCGTGCGCGGAAGGCGAGAAGGCGAAGGTTACAGGACGTGGCCGCGGGCGGCAAGGGTGGCGCGCGCGAGGGCGGCGACGCGCGCCGCCAGTGCGGCCCCCCGGGCGCGAAAATCGTCCAGCGACCCTTCGTTCGTGATCGTTTCATCGGCACGGGCGGCGCGGGCGGCGTCGGGCAGTTGCGCAGCGATGCGCTGGGCGGCGGCGGCCGGGTCCAGACCCGTGCGCGCGCCCAGCCGCCGCGCGCGCACGGCCGGATCGGCCACGACACAGACCACGCGGTCGCACCAGGCGCCCTTGTCCCACTCCACGAGCAGCGCGGCATCGAGGACCAGCAGCCCGACGAATCCCCGCGCGGCGTGCGCCTCTATCGTGGACTCGACGAGCGCAAGCAGCGGCGGCCGCGTAATCGCGTCCAGCGCCTCGAGCCGCGCGGGCCCGGCGAACGCGCGCGCGCCGACCACGCCGCGGATCACCCTTCCCCGGTCGTCGAGTGCATCCGCACCGAACTCCGCCGCGAGCGCGCGCGCGACCTCGGGCTGCTCGAGCACGGCATGTCCGAGGCGGTCGGCGTCGACCAGCACCGAGGGGAACGCGGCCAGGAGCAGCGGCACGAGCGTGCTCTTGCCGCTCGCGATGCCCCCGGTCACGCCCACGATGTAGAGGCCGTCCGCGGGGTGGTCCCGGCGCGCGTTCAACCGTGAACCTCGAACCAGTTGTCGCCCGCGCCGACCTTCACCTCGAGCGGCACCGACAGGTCCATCGCGTGGGTCATGGCGTCGACCACCGCATCCTGTGCGATCTCGAGTTCCTGGGCCGGACACTCGATCAGCAATTCGTCGTGCACCTGCAGCACGAGCTTTGCCGCGAGGCCCTTCGCCTCGAAGTCGCGTGCGAGGCGGACCATCGCGACCTTGATCAGGTCGGCCGCGGAACCCTGGATCGGCGTGTTGATCGCCGCGCGCTCGGCATTGGAGCGCGCGAGGCCATCCGACTGGGCGAGCGCGGGCAGCGCGCGGCGCCGGCCGAGGATGGTCTCGGCGTAGCCCTTCGTGCGCGCGTCCTCGACCATCTGCTCGAGGAACTTCTTCACGCCCGCGTGCGTCCGGTAGTAGTCCGCGATGAACCTCGTCGCCTCGGGCACGGGGATTCCGAGCTGGCGCGCGAGCGAGCGCGCGCCCATGCCGTACATCACGCCGAAATTCACGACCTTCGCCATGGCGCGCTGCTCGGCCGTCGCCTTGTGCCCGGCCGGGATCCCGAACACGCGCTGCGCGGTGCTGGCATGCACGTCCTCGCCGCGCGCGAACGACTCGACCAGCGCGGGGTCGCGCGAAAGGTGTGCCATCAGCCGCAGCTCGACCTGCGAGTAGTCGGCCGAGACCAGTTTCCATCCCGGGCGCGCGACGAACGCGCGGCGGACCTCGCGCCCAAGCGCCGTGCGAAACGGGATGTTCTGGAGGTTCGGGTCCGACGACGACAGCCGTCCCGTCGCCGCCACGGTCTGGCCGAACGAGGTGTGGAGCCGCCCGTCGCGCGGCAGCACGAGCGCGGGCAGCGCGTCGACGTACGTGGACTTGAGCTTCGTGAGCTGGCGATACAGGAGCACGAGCCGGGGCAGGTCGTGGCGGGTGGCGAGCTCTTCGAGCACCTCGCTGTCGGTCGAATAGCCGGTCTTGGTCTTGCGCCCGCCCGGGAGGCCGAGCTGCCCGAACAGGATCTCCCCCAGTTGCTGCGTCGACTGGATGTTGAACGTCCTGCCGGCGACGTTATGGATGTTCTTCTCGAGCCCCTGGATCTCCTCGGTGATGCGCGTCGACATCGCGGAGAGGAACGGGACGTCGAGCGCGACCCCCTCCCACTCCATGTCGGCGAGCACGTCTGAGAGCGGGATCTCGACGTCGCGGAACAGCGGGGCAAGCCCCCGCGCCACGAGCTCGGGCACGAACTTCTCCGCGAGCAGCCACGTCACGTGCGCGTCCTCGCCGCAATACCCCGCGACCATCGCGGCCGGGAGGAGATCCATCGTGGTCTGCTCCTTGCCACGCTTGCCGATGAGCGCCGAGGTCGGGATCTTTTCGACGCCGAGGTGGACACGCGCGAGGAAGTCGAGGTTGTGCGGTGTCTCCGGGTCGAGCAGGTAGGACGCGACCATGGTGTCGCACGCCAGGCCGGAGACGGCGAGCCCGGCCCCGCGCAGCACGATCTGGTCGTACTTGAAGTGCTGGCCGATCTTCGGCACGCGCGCATCGGCCAAAAGCGGCGCGAACGCGGTCTCGAACGCGTCCGCGGGAAGATTCGGGCCGTCGGCGTGCGCGATCGGGAGGTACACCGGCGCCTCGCCCCACGACAGCCCGACGCCCACCAGCCGCGCCTTGAGCGGGTCCTCCGACGTGGTCTCGGTGTCGAGCACGAAGCCCGACGGCAGGGCAGCGAGCCGCTCGACCAGTGCGCGCAGCTCCTTCGGGTCGGTGAGGATGCGCACCGGCGGACCATAGGCCGGAGGCAGCTCGCCCGGCGCACTCGCGCGCAAGGGCGCGGACGGCGCCTTGGGCGCGGCCACGGGCCCGGCGTCGAACCCGAAGCCGAACTGTCCCGCATCCGTCATCGTCGGGGTGGGCGATTCCGGCTCCGTCGCCGCGGGCGTGGCGCCCCCCGCCTTCGCGGTCGCCTCGTTGGCGTAGCGGGTGAGGCGCGCGAGCCCGAGTTCCTGGGCGAGCGCGGCGAGGCGCGGCCCGTCGATCGGCTGCACCTCGAGCTCGTGCCACGGCTCGGCGATCGGCAGGTCGTCGTCCACCGTGACCAGGTCCTGCGAGTGGTACGCGGCGTCCCGGTGGTCGAACAGCTTCTTGCGCAGGGTGTCGCGCTTGACCTCGGCGAGGCGCGCGTAGATCTGGTCGAGCGATCCGAACTGCGCGATCAGGTCGACCGCGGTCTTCTCCCCCACGCCCGGCACGCCTGGGATGTTGTCGCTCGCGTCGCCCATGAGCGCCAGCACGTCACGCAGCCCGCCGGGCGGCACGCCCCACTTCGCCTGGACGCCCGCCTCGTCGAGCCAGAGGTCGTCCTTGCTGCCGCCACCGGGCGCGAGCACGATCACGTGCGGGCTCACGAGCTGCTGCAGGTCCTTGTCGTTGGTCACCAGGACGACGTCCATGCCCTCGGCCACGGCGCGCTTCGCGAGCGTGGCCATGACGTCGTCCGCCTCGGTGCCGGGAACCTCGATCACCGGCAGGCCGAGCGCGCGCGCGACGGACTGGATCTGCGGCAACTGGCGCACGAGGTCCTCGGGCATCGGCGGGCGGTGCGCCTTGTACTCCGGGTAACTGACATGGCGACGGGTCGGCAACTCGGAGTCCCACGCCAGCGCCCAGTAGCGCGGCCTCTCCTGGTCGCGCAGCTTGATCACCGTGTTGGCGAACGCGAACACCGCGCTGTTGTTCTCGCCCTTCGCGTTGGTCAGCGGGCGCCTGATGAACGCGAAGTGGCTGCGATAGGCGATCGCCAGCCCGTCGAGCAGGAAGATGCGGGGACGTTCGCTCATCGCCGCGGCCTCCCGCCGTAGAGCCCGAGCTCTTGGATCAGGCGTTCGACGGCCGGCGGCGTGAGGAACCGGATCGAGCGCCCGGCCGCGACGCGCGCGCGCAGGTCGCTGGCGGCAATGTCGACCGGCGTGTTCGCGAGCCAGCGCACGCGCTTGCGGACCGCCGCGCGGACGCGCGCCTCGGGGAACCCGGGCCGCCGCGCGACCACCAGGGTGGCGAGCTCGAGGATCATTTCGGGATCGCGCCACGTCGGCAAATCGAGGAGGCTGTCCGCCCCGACCAACAGGTGGAGTTGGGAGCCCGCATGGCGGCGGCGAAAGGCTTCGAGCGTGTCCACGGTATACGAGGGCCCCGGGCGCGAAGCTTCGAGCGTCGAGAGCGCGAACCCGGTGCCGCGCAGCGCGGCTCGGAGCAGGCGCAGGCGGACCTCGACCGGGCTCACGCGCCGGCCGATCTTGTGGGGCGCGATGCGCGCGGGCATGAACACGACGCGGTCGAGCGCGAGCGTCTCGCGTGCACACTCCGCGAACAGCAGGTGGCCGAGGTGCGGCGGATCGAACGTGCCCCCGAAGACGCCGATGCGACCGGCGCGACGCGGCTTCACCCCGGGGCTCCGGCGGAGTCGGGCGGCGCCACGGCGCCGACCGAGTCCGGCGCGGAGACCGGGCCGGGCCCGAACCTCTTGATCAGGTGGTCCGCCCTGCGGCGCGCCTCGCCGTCGGTCAGCTTCGCGACGTTCGCCTCAAGCAGTTGTCGCGCCTCGGGCACGCGGTTGAGACCCGACAGCGCCTCCGCCTCGCCGGAGAGAGCGCGCTCGGCCCACGCCGACTCGGGGTAGTCCTTGCGCACCAGGTTGAAGTAATAGCGCGCCGGGGAATAGAAATGGAGCTTGAGGTAGAGCGCACCGTTGCGGAATCCCTTCTCCGCCAGCCGGTCGCGCGCCCGCAGCTTGAGTCCCTTGATCTCGACGGCTTGCGGGTGATCGGGGAAGAGGCTGAGGAGCCGGTCGAACTGTCCGATCGAGCGCTTCGTCATGTCCTGGTCGTAGGGCGCGCCGTGCGTCTGCTTCCAGTACGCCATGCCGAGCCGGTAGTGCGCGTCGGCGAGCCGGCGCGAGTCGGTGAAGTCGGAGACGAGGATCTGGAACTCGGTCGCGGCCAGCGGCCACTCCTGGCGCTTGACGTAGCACATGCCGAGGATGAAGTGCGCCTCGTCGAGATCCGGTGCGCCGCTCTGGAACTGCAGGTACCCCTTGAGCAGCTCGACCGCGTCCGCGTACTGGTGCTGGTCGTAGCGCAGCTTCGCCACGCGGAGCTGGTCCGGGCCCGACGACGGTGCGAGCGGACGGCCCCCGCCGGTGGCGCAACCACCGAACACGGCCAGGAGGGCGAGGAGACCGACAAACGCCGGGAGCCGCGCGCGCGCGCTCACGGGCGATTCTGGTAGAACAGGCTCACCAGCCCCGCGATCAGGACCACCACCAGCACCGGCTCGACGATCTTGCCCAGCCCGGAGGAGGGCGCGACCGGCCGGGTCTCGGGCCGCTGGCGATCCTCGACGGCCCCGAGGTCCGACCGCAGCACGACGTCGCCGAACGACGTGTCCGCGCTCGCCGACCAGCTCACCGCGTCGCTGCCGGGGTTGGTCAGCCGCAAGCCGAGGCGCGCGGTCGCGCGGCGCTCGACGCGCACGGCGCCGAAGAGCCCGCCGTGGTATTCGCGCACATAGTCGACACGCGCCTCGGCCACCCGGAACGCGACCACGGGAAGATTCCCGGCGCCCGTCGAGAGCAGGGACGGGCTCGCCCCGACCGGGGGCGCGGACGCCGCCGCCGGCGCGTTCGTGGCCTTCGCGATCGAGTCGGCGCGCGCGGCCTGCGCCGCACGCTCGGCCTGCAGGCGCGCGAATTCACCGAGTCCGCCGCCCGAGATCGAGCCGCTCGGCGGCGCCGCGCCGCCTCGAGGGCCGGTCGGCTTCGGCGGCTCGGCCTGAGCGGTCCCCGTGTCGGGTACGGAAGCAGGCATCAGCAGCACGCAGTCGATGTGCCGCGCGTTGAGCGCCTGGAGCAGCGCGTCCGCGACGTCGGCCTCGAGCGGCTGGGCCCCCTCCGCGCGCAACGCGATCTTGGTGCCGGGCATGATCGGCGCAGCGGCCACCAGCCGGTCGCACACGGCGCGCACCGCCGACTGGAGCAGCCGGGCGTTCGACGGCGGCGCGACCCGGCGCGATGGCGCGGGCGCGACGGCGGCATGGACGAACATCGGAACGGAAAGGACGAGGGCACAGAGGGTCGCGGCGACGGGGAAGGCGCAGCGAAACGTCATCGAATGCCTCCAGGAGAAACCAGAGTGGCGGGCGCGAGCGCCGTGGCCCACAGGTCATAGGCGCTTGCGCCGGTGATGCGCACCGACACGAAGTCACCCGGCTTGAGGCCGTCCCCTTCGACGAAGACGGCGCCGTCCACTTCGTAGGCCTCGCCCTGCGTGCGGGCGGACCAGCGCCCGCCCTCGGCGGGCCCATCGATCAGCGCGCGTTGCACGCTCCCGATGCGAGCGGCCAGGCGGCGGGTCGAGATCTCGTGCTGCAGCGTGAGCAGGCGATCCCTGCGCGACGCCTTGACCCGCTCCGGCACGCGCCCCGAAAACGCGGACGAGGGCGCCTCGCGTTCGGGTTCGTAACAGAACACCACGACCTTATCGAATTCCTGCGCCCGCGCGAAATCCATCAGCGTATCGAAGTGTTCCTTGGTCTCGCCCGGGAAGCCGACGATGAACGAGGTGCGCAGGCTGACGCCCGAAATGCGGCGCCTGATGTCCGCCAGCAACTGCTCGGTCTTTGCGCGCGTCGAGGCGCGGGCCATGCGCTTGAGCATGACATCGTGGATGTGCTGGAGCGGCATGTCCACGTACTTCGCGAGCTTGGGGTGCGAGCCGAGCGTGTCCATCAGCTCCTCGTCCCACTCGCGGGGATAGGTGTACATGACGCGGATCCACTCCAGGCCTTCGACCTCGGTGAGCGCCTTGAGCAAGGTCGCGAGCCTCGGCCGGGCCGTTCCGGGCAGGTCGATGCCGTAGGCGGTCGTGTCCTGGCCGATCAGGATCAGTTCCTTGACGCCGTGCGCCGCGAGCGTGCGCGCCTCGGCGACGAGCTCTGCCAGCGGGCGGCTCCGCTGGTCGCCGCGCAGCACGGGAATGATGCAGAACGTGCAGCGGTGGTCGCAGCCCTCGCTGATCTTGAGGTACGCGAGGTGGCGCGGCGTGGACAGCGCGCGCGGCAGCGGCGTCAACGCGCCGCCCGGCTCGTGCACCTCGTCCAGCGGGCCGGGCCGCGGCGCGCGGGCCGGGCGCGTGGCCCCGCCGCGGGCGGTTGCGCGTGGCGCGAGCTCCCGGGCGCGCGCAAGCACCGAACGCGAAAGCTCGACGATCTTCTCCACCGAGCCGGTGCCGAGCACGGCGTCGACGCCCGGGATCTCGGCGGCGATCTTCGCGCCGTCTCGCTGCGCCCAGCAGCCGGCGACCACCAGGCCCTCGAGCCTGCCGGTCTTCTTCAGGCGCGCGATCGCCTTGATCGTCTTCCGGCTCTCGTCCACCGCGCTCGAGAGGAACGCGCAGGTGTTGACGACCACGATCTCGGCATCCTCGACCGTGCCCGTCGGACGGAAGCCGTCGCGCGCGAGCAGCCCGAGCATGGCCTCGGAGTCGACCTGGTTCTTGGGGCAGCCGAGCGTGACGAACGCGAGGCGCGGGGCGTCCTTCCCGCGAGGCGCCTTGCCGTCCACCACGCCTGTGCCCGTGCGGGCTCCGCGGTTCAATGGCGCTCCAGTTCTTCGAGGTAGGATTCGTCGACCAGCACGTCGCGCGCCTTGGAGCCCATGAACGGACCGACCACGCCCATCGACTCGAGGCGGTCCATCAGGCGCGATGCGCGCGAGTAGCCGACCTTGAGGCGGCGCTGCAGCAGCGAGGTCGAGCCCTGCTGGTGCATGATCACCAGCCGGATCGCCTCGGGCACGAGCGCGTCGTCCTCCTCGTCGTCGCCCTCGGCGTCGTCGACCACCTGGTCCTCGATCGACGGCGGCGGCTTGAGCGGCGCGCGCGCGCGCCAGTAGTCGGCAACGCGCGAGGCCTCGGGCTCGGACAGCCAGGGCGCGTGGATGCGATAGGGCTCGGGCTTGCCGGCGGGCAGGAACAGCATGTCGCCGTGGCCGAGCAGCGCTTCGGCGCCGTTCATGTCGAGGATAGTCCTCGAATCCACCTTGGATGCCACCTGGAAAGCGATGCGCGACGGGAAGTTGGCCTTGATCACCCCGGTCAGCACATCGACCGATGGGCGCTGCGTCGCGAGCACGAGGTGGATGCCGACGGCGCGCGCCATCTGCGCCAGGCGGGCGATCGGCTCCTCGATGTCGAGCGGCGCGGTGAGCATGAGGTCGGCCAGCTCGTCGACCAGCACCACGATGTAGGGCAGCGGCTCGAGGGCGCCACCCTCGGCGTCGGTCGGCGGGTTCGGACCGGCGAGCTTGCTGTTGAAACCCTCGATGTTGCGCGCCCCGGTGCCGGCGAGGAGCTTATAGCGGCGCTCCATCTCCCCCACCGTCCAGCGCAGCGCGCGCGATGCGCGCTTGGCATCGGTCACCACCGGCATGAGCAGGTGCGGGATGCCGTTGTAGCCGGTGAGCTCGAGCATCTTGGGATCCACCATGACGAACTTGAGCGTGTCGGGGCCGTGCCCGTAGAGCAGGCTGGTCACCAGCACGTTGAGATAGACGCTCTTGCCCGCGCCGGTCGCGCCCGCGACCAGCACGTGCGGCATCTTCGAGATGTCGTAGGCGAACGGATTGCCCCCCGCGTCGACGCCGAGCACGATCTTGAGCGCGCCCTTCTCGCCCCGGTATGACTCCGAGGCGAGCACCTCCTTGAGGTACACCGTACGCGGCTTCTTGTTCGGAATCTCGATGCCGACCGCGGCCTTGCCCGGGATCGGCGCGAGGATCCGGATCTGGCGCGCGCGCATGGCGAGCGCCAGGTCGTCCTCGCGGCTCGTGATCTGCGACACCTTGATGCCGGCCGCCGGCTCGAACTCGTACATGGTCACGACCGGTCCGGGGTGCACCTCGGTCACGCGACCGGTGATGCCGAAGTCGAGCATCTTCGCGGTCAGCAGCTGCGCCTCGGCGGTCAGTTCCTGCTCGCTGATGGGCTCGACGGTCTCGGGCGCGTCCTCGAGCAGGTCGAGGCCGGGCAGGTCGCCGGGCTTGTAGGGGATGCGCGGGATCTCGGGTTGGCGCACGAGCGTGCTCGCGCCCATCGCGCGCGCGGCGGCCGCGGTGCCGGCGAGGCCGGCCATGCCCGCGGTCAGTGGCGCATCGGGATCCTCCCCGGGCTTCGGCCCGCCGATCTCCCCTTCCCCGGCGGCCTCGGCGGCGAGCGTGTCCTCCACGGCAGCGTCGGCGATCCCGGAGGCAAACGGGATCTCGCCCTGCGTCCGCGCCGGCGGCACGGCGTCCTTCGGGCGCGCGCGTTCGAACGCGCGCGCTTCCTTCTCCCTTACGCGGGCTTCGCGCGCGTCCGCCTCCGCGCGCCGGGCGGCCGCGAGGGCGTCGCCCTCGGTCACCGGGCGGGCGGTCACGATGCGCGGCGCCACCGGCACGGCGTCCTCGGGCGCGAGTGCGGCCTCCCCGGCATCGCGCACGCGCGGCTCGCGTCGGCGGCGCACCGGCTCGATCGCGACCGCGCCCGCCAGGGCGGCATCGGTCCCAGGCGGCGCGCCGGCGAGGCTCTCGGCACGCGCCCGGGCATGGCGTTCGCGCGCGCCCTCGAGCACCGCGCGCGCCGGCGCCTTGACGAACAGGCGCCACGCCGTGGTGACGAGGCCGAAGCCGATTTCGGAGGCGATCATTCCGCTGACGAGGAAGAGCGCGACCAGCGCGATCGCGCCGCCGACCGGCCCGAGCACGCCCACGGCAAGCCCGGCCAGTCCCTGCCCGACCGCGCCGGTCCACGCGCGTCCGGCCGGGCCGAACAGCCCGCCCAGGCCGAGCGCCTCGACCGTGAGCAGCGTGCCGAACGCGCTTTCGAGCGCGAGCGGCGCCGCCGGACGGGCGCGCAGACGATTGATGCCCCACGCCAGGAACAGGATCGGGACACCGAACACGGCGATCCGTCCCCACGCCCTGACGAGCTGGTGCGCCAGCCACGCGCCGAGCGGGCCGCTCGCATTCGGGGTACTCCAGAACGACTCCCCCGCCTGCGGCGCCCGGTACGTCACCAGGCTCGCGCCGACGAGGAGCGCGAGGGCCGTGAGCAGCACCCCCGCGACATGCCTCTGCCGGCGTTCGGACAACTCGATGCGCATGGCACTGGGCTTCATGGGATCCCCGCCTGCGGGGGCATCGGTCCCACGCGGCGCCCGCGACGCCCGCGAGCGCGTTCTCGACACTATGTCCCCTCGCTCCACTCCGCGAGATAGGCGACCTGCTCCGGCGTCAGGGTGTCGATCGACACGCCCATCGCCTGCAGCTTCAGCCGCGCGACCTCCGCGTCGATTTCCTTCGGAACCACGAACACCGACTTCTCCATCGTCGCCGCGTGCTTCGCCAGGTGTTCGACCGACAGCGCCTGGTTCGCGAACGACATGTCCATCACCGACGCCGGGTGACCATCCGCCGCGGCGAGGTTGATCAGGCGACCCTCGCCGAGCAGGAAGATCCGGCGGCCGTCCGCCATCGTGTACTCGTCGACGAACGGCCGGGTCGCGCGCTTTTCCTTGCCGGCCTTCTCGAGCGCCGGGATGTCGATCTCGACGTTGAAGTGGCCCGAATTGCAGACGATCGCGCCGTCCTTCATGGCGGCGAAGTGCTCACCGCGCAGCACGTTCTTGTTGCCCGTCATGGTGATGAACAGCACGCCGCGCGGCGCCGCGTTCGCCATGGTCACGACCTCGAAACCGTCCATCGCGGCCTCGATCGCCTTGACCGGGTCGATCTCGGTGACGAGCACGATCGCCCCCATGCCGCGCGCGCGCATCGCGACGCCGCGGCCGCACCAGCCGTAACCCGCGACCACGACGGTCGAGCCGGCGAGCAGCAGGTTCGTGCAGCGCAGAATGCCGTCGAGCGTCGACTGACCCGTGCCGTAGCGGTTGTCGAACAGGTGCTTGGTGTCCGCGTCGTTGATCGCGATCACCGGGTACTTGAGCACGCCCTGGCGCGCCATGGACTGCAGGCGGATGACGCCGGTCGTGGTCTCCTCGGTGCCGCCGATGACGCCCGGCAGCGCGTCCTGGCGCTTGGTGTGGATCACGGAGACCAGGTCGCAGCCGTCGTCCATGGTGACCGAAGGCTTGGCGTCGATCGCCGAAAGGATGTGGCGATAGTAGGTCTCGTGGTCCTCGCCCTTGATCGCGTGCGTCGCGATCCCGTAGTCGGCGACGCACGAGGCCGCAACCTCGTCGTTGGTCGACAGGGGATTCGAGCCGCAGAGCGTCACCTCGGCGCCGCCCGCCTTGAGCGTGCGCGCCAGGTTCGCGGTCTCGGCCGTCACGTGCAGGCACGCGGCGATCCTCAGCCCCTTGAGCGGCTGCTCCTTCTCGAAGCGCGCGCGGATCTGGCGGAGCACCGGCATCTGCCGATCCGCCCACTCGATCTTGAGCTTGCCCTGGGCGGCGAGGCCCAGGTCCTTCACGTCGTGTGTCACGTTCATCGTGTCTGCCATGATTTCGATCCTTTCGTCCGGGCCCGGCTCACGCGCCGCGCTTGAGGTCCTTGACCCGGTTCGTGTTCTCCCACGTGAATTCCGGGTACTCGCGACCGAAGTGTCCATACGCCGCCGTCTTCTTGTAGATCGGGCGGCGCAGCTTGAGCGCGTCGATGATGCCCTTGGGCGTCAGGTCGAAGTGCTTGCGCACGAGGCTGGTGATCTGCGCGTCCGGGACCTGTCCCGTGCCGAACGTGTCACACATGATCGACACCGGCTTTGCCACACCGATGGCGTAGGCGAGCTGGACCTCGACGCGCTCGCACAGCTCGGCGGCCACGAGGTTCTTGGCGACCCAACGCGCCGCATAGCAGGCCGAACGATCGACCTTCGAGGGATCCTTGCCGGAGAGCGCGCCGCCGCCGTGGCGGCCCATGCCGCCGTAGGTGTCGACGATGATCTTGCGGCCGGTCAGCCCGGTGTCCGCCTTCGGGCCGCCATTGACGAAGCGGCCGGTGGGGTTGACGTAGATCTTTTTCTCGAGCGTCTTCCAGTCGACCAGCCGCTTCGGCAGGATCGGCTTGAGGATCAACTCGATGATGTCCTCGCGGATGGTCTTGAGCTTGACGTTCGCGTCGTGCTGGGTCGAGACCACGACCGCATCGATACGCACGGGTTTGTTGTTCTCGTACTCGACCGTCACCTGCGACTTGCCATCGGGGCGCAGGTAGGCGAGCTTGCCGTTCTTGCGCAGCGCGGCGAGGCGCTCGCAGATGCGGTGCGCGAGCATGATCGGGAGCGGCATCAGCTCCTTGGTCTCGCGGCAGGCATAGCCGAACATCAGCCCCTGGTCGCCCGCACCACCCGTGTCCACGCCCATCGCGATGTCGCCCGATTGGGAGTCGATCGAGGTGAGGACCGAGCAGGTTTCGTAGTCGAAGCCGAAGGACGCATCGGTATAGCCGATGTCCTTGATGACCCCGCGGACGATCGACGGGATGTCGACGTAAGTGTGGGTCGTGATCTCCCCCGCCACGAACGCCAGGCCCGTGGTGACGAGCGTCTCGCACGCCACGCGGCCCCGCGGATCGCCCGCGAGAATCGCATCGAGGATGCCGTCCGAGATCGCGTCCGCGACCTTGTCCGGATGCCCTTCGGTCACCGACTCCGAGGTAAAGAGGTGCGGCTCTGCCATGGAATCTCCCTTGCTCACGTTTGCAGGGCCCCCGCGCGTCATCCCATGCGCACTTCGGAGGAGTCCCCGACGTTCAGATGGCGAAACGTCCCGCGCACCAGCGCGTTTTCTCCGATCACCGATCCCTCGAGCAGGATCTGCTCGACGACGGCGTCCTCGTTCACGATCGAGTCGCGTACGATCGCCTCGCGCACCACGGCGCGCGCGGCGATCGACACGAATGGACCCACGATCGAGCGCTCGATGATCGCGCTCGGATCGATTGCCACCGGCGGCACGAACACCGTGCCGGGCGGCGCGACGGCCGGATAGGGCGCGCCCTTGAGCTCGAGCAACTCGCGGTTGGTCTCGAGCAGCGTCTCGGTCTTGCCGCAGTCGTACCACCCGTCGACGGTGAACGGGCGGATCCTGTGGCCGCGTTCGATCATCAGCTGCAGGGCGTCCGTCAGCTGGTACTCGCCCTTGGTGCGGATGTCCTTCTCCACCAGCGTGTCGAGCGCCTCGAACAGCATCGGCGTGTCCGCGATGTAGTACACGCCGACGATCGCCAGGTTCGACGTGGGCTGGTCGGGTTTCTCGACCAGGCGCACGGCGAAGCCGTCCTTGACCTCGACGATGCCGAAGCGCCGCGGGTCCTCGACCTCCTTGACCCCGATGCGGCTCTCCCCGCCTCCCACGATCTCCGAGAAGTCGGCGCGGAAGATCGTGTCCCCGAGCACGATGAACGCCGGGTGCGGCTCGACCAGGTCGCGCGTCATGCGCACGGCGTGACCGAGCCCGAGCCGCTCGGGCTGGTCCACGTACGAGCGATTCAGGTGCGCGTAGTGGGCGTCCACGTACTCGCGGATGTGGTCGCCCATGTGGCCCACGACCAGGACCACGTCCTTGACGCCCAGCTGCTCCAGGTCGTCGAGGATGTGCGCAAGGATCGGCCGGCCCGCGACGTGGATCAACGCCTTGGGCATGGTGTGCGTGTGCGGCCGTAACCTCGAGCCCACGCCCGCGACCGGTATGATCGCGCGCGTGCCGCGAGCTGGGCTCATCGAGGGGTCCTCCCTGTGTCCGTCGGCGCGGGGGCGGGCGCGGCCGCGTCGGCGGCGCCCAGTTCCCGCTTGAGACGATCGATCTTCACGATGGGCGTCGGATCGACGCCCGCCAGCACCGCCAGGTAAAAGCTCACCCAGTCGCCCAGTTGCACGAGCGACAGGACGCGCGCGAGGGGCGACTCTCCGCGCGACTCGGCCGTGTGCGGCTCGATCCCCTCTTCGGCCAGGATCGCCGAAGTGATCGCGCGCCTGCGCGCGATGCGGGGCGCGTCCGACGCGTCGGCGAGGAACACCGCCGCCCAGCGCGCGTGCAGGTCGGGAAGCGCCTGCCAGCCCACGATCTCGTTGTGGTTCATCTCGGGCAGCGCGCCGTCGAACGCCGGCATCTTGGCGTTCTCGTTGACCTGGCCCTTCCACCGTCGCGCGACCGCGGCCGAGCGACCCGCCGCCCCGTAAACGAGGACGGCGCGCCCCACCAGGGCGCGCGCCAGCGCCTTGGCCGGATTCGAGGCCTCCGGGGCTGCCGGCGCATACCGCGCGTTGCCGTCGTCGAGCACGGCAAGCGCCTCCTGCCACGCCGCCTCGCCCTCCCCCGGGTCGCCCAGCGCTTCGAGCAATCGGGCCAAAGACACGACAGAATAACCGAGTGCGGCGCGCGGGGGAAGGCCCGCGGGGAGCCCGCGCCACGGGGCATTCGCGTCCGTCAGCCGGGCCGCCAGCGCCCCGCCCGTGGTCAGCCCGACCCGCTTGAGGCCGCGCGTCTCGGCCTCGTGCAGGAGCGCCAGGGTCTCCTCGGTCGCGCCCGAGTAGCTCGAGAGGACCGCCAGCGCATCGCCCCGGACCGCGGCCGGCCAGCGATAGTCGCGCACCACCAGCGCCGGGAACGGGAGCCGGTCCTGCGCCAGGCCGAACACGAGGTCGCCCGCGATCGCCGAGCCGCCCATCCCGCCGAGTGCGAGCAGCGAGGGCGCGGGCATCGCAGGCCATGGATCGGCGTCGAGCGCGGCGCGCTGGGCGCGCACCTGTTCCGGCCACGCCGCGATCAGGGCGGCCATGTCCGAGCGGTCGACGGCGACGCAGTCCGCCGGCGACAGGCTAGGCGTCGCCATCGTCCCCGCCTTCGCCGCCGTCGCCGCTGAGCAGGATCGCCGGCAGGAAGGGATCGAGTTCGCGCACGAGCAGCTGCTTGATCGCGGTCGCGGTCGGCAACTGGAGCGCCTTGTCGGCGAGCTCCTTCGCGCGCGCGTGCGTCACCGCGCGCACCGCCGCCTTGACGCGCGGCAGGTCGAACGGCGAGACCGAAAACTCGTCCACGCCCATGCCCAGGAGGAGGATCGCGGTGCGCGGATCGCCGGCCATCTCCCCGCACACGCCCACACAACGCCCGGCGCGATGCCCGGCCTCCGCCGTGGCGTGGATCGAGCGCAGGATCGACGGATCGAGCGGCTCGTAGAGGTACGCGATCTTCTCGTTGCCGCGGTCCATGGCGAGCGTGTACTGGATGAGGTCGTTCGAGCCCACCGAGAAGAACGCGACGCGTTTCGCCATCAGGTCCGCCGACCACACCGCCGACGGCGTCTCGACCATCATGCCGACCTCGCAGTCGGCATCGAACGCGCGGCCCTCGCGCTCGAGCTCCGCGCGCACGTCCGCGCACAGCGCCAGCGCCTGGTCGAGCTCGTCGTAGGTCGTGACCATCGGGAACATGAGCTTGACGTTGCCGCTCACGCTCGCGCGGTAGATCGCGCGCAGCTGCGTGCGGAACACCTCGGGGTGGTGGAGCGCGAAACGGATGCCGCGCCAGCCGAGGAACGGATTCGCCTCGGTCTCGGTGTTGAGGTAGCTCGCGACCTTGTCGCCGCCCAGGTCCATCGTGCGGATGATCACCGGACGCGGGTGGAGGCGCTGTGCGACGCCGTGGTAGGCGGTGAACTGCTCCTCCTCGCTCGGCAGGTGCGCGCGCCCGAGGTAGAAGAACTCGGTGCGGTAGAGGCCGACGCCGGAGGCGCCCGACTCGATCACGTGCGCGATCTCCTCCGGGATCTCGAGATTCGCCGACAGCTCGACCGTGCGCCCGTCCGGCGTGGTCGCCGGCAGGTCGCGCAGCGTCTCCAGTTCCTTGCCGTGCGCCTCGAGCACGCGCGCGCGGCGCTTGAAGCGCGCGGCGCGCCGGGTCGAGGGGCGCGGCCACACCGCGCCCGAGAAGCCGTCCACCGCGACCAGGTCCCCGTCCTTGATCTTGTGCGTGACCGAGCGCAGGCCGACCACCGCCGGGATGCCGTGCGAGCGCGCGAGCAGCGCCGAGTGCGACGTGCGGCCGCCGACGTCGGTGACCACGGCGAGCACCTTGCCCTTGTGGAAATGAATGGTCTGCGAGGGCTCGAGGTCATGCGCCACGATCACGCACGGTACGTCGAGGTCGAGCACGGTGCGCCCGCCTTCGCCGGTCAGATGGCGGAGCACGCGCCGCGACACGTCGCGAAAATCGACGGCCCGGTCGCGGAAGACCTCGGTCGGACTCGCCTCGTAGGCGGCGGCGGCCTGCGCGAAGATGCGATGGAACGCGAACTCGGCGTTGACGCCCTCGGACTCGATCGCGCGCGCGGTCTCGGCGCGCACGCTCGCGTCCGCCAGCAGCATGCGCTGGACCTCGAGGATCTGCCGGGTCTCGAGCTCGCCGAGCGCGCCGAGCTGCTCGGCCAGCGCCTCGAGTTCGGCCTGCGCGGCGTCGAGCGCGCGCGTGAAGCGGTGGAGCTCCGCGGGGACCTCCGCCCTGGTGAGCATGCGGCGGTGAACGTCCACGTCGTGCGGGGCAAGCACGCGCGCCGGCCCGAGCGCAAGCCCGGGCGAGGCGGCGATTCCCATGAGCGCGTCACTCCTGGCCAAACCGGTCCTCCGCGAGCTTCGTGAGCGCGTCGATCGCTGCGTCCTCGTCCGGACCGTCGGCGCGGACCATCAGCTCCGCCCCCGACTCGGCTGCCAGCATCATGACACCGAGCAGGCTCTTGCCGTTGACTTCGACGTCGTCCCGGCGCAAAAAGATCTCCGAGCGGAAGCGCGAGGCCATGTGGACGAACGCGCTGCACGGCCGGGCGTGGAAGCCGTCCTCGTTCAGGATCGTGAGCCGGGCCTCGCGCATGCTCAGAACCCCGGCCCGATCGTGGCCCACGCCAGCACGGCGAGCACGAGCGCGAGACCCCACTCCCCGGGGCCGAGCCGTGCGACCCCGAAGCCGAGGAACCCGAGCGCCACGCCGCCCAACCCGATCAGCGCCTGGCGCGGCGGCGTCCCGCCCGCCGGCACGAGCACGGTGGCGAGCACGAGCGCGGCCACGACGGCGGCGAGCGTCCTGAGGCCGCCCGTCATCGGGCCCAATCGGCGCGACAGTTGCGCCACGTACGACAGACCCCGCGCATAGCCCTGGGACAGTCCGCGCAGGCGGTAGCCGAGCGCAAACGTATTGTAGCCCGCGACCAGGGTCAGCGCCCCCAGCCAGCTCCGGTCGTCGCGCCAGCCGTAGACGGCGGTGAGCGCCAGGAGCGGACGCACGGCGTTCCAGAACAGCGGGTCCCCCATCGCCGCGAGCGACGACCCAAGCGCCTGCTTGACGCGCGTGAGCCCGGCGTCGTCGAGCGCGGCCTCGCCGCGAGCGCGGCGCTCGAGCTGGTCCGCCACGACGCCGACCGCGACCGCGGCCATGACCGGATGCGTGTTGAAGTACCCGGCTTGCGGCACCAGCGAGCGCGCCGCCTCGGCGTCGTCGCGGGCGAACTTTCGCGCGGCCGGCGCGAGTGCATGCGCGAAGCCGATCCCCTGCATGCGCTCGTAGTTCCACACCGCCTGCAGGAGCAGCAGGCGCGTGAACATACCGAACAGCGTGCCCGCCCCGAGCGAGCGGGCGGGCGGCGGCGCCTCGGACGCAGGCACGCCGGACTCGAGCGGGCTCACGCGGCCGCCCACAGGCGCAGCGCGAGGAACGCGACCAGCGCGCACCAGAACACGAGGCGCGCCCTTTGCCCGCGCGCGAGGCCGCGCGCGACCGAGCCGATGCCGAAGCCCCACACCAAAGGCGAACCGACCTGCCACGCCCGCCCGAACGCGACGCCGGTGCGCGTGAACAGCGCCTCGCCCAGGAACGCGAACACCGTGAGCGCGAAGGCGGTCCATGCCACGCCGAGCGCGAACGTCTGCGCCACGCCCGCCCACTGCGCGCGCGAGAGCGCGGACAGGTGGCCGGCGGCGAGCTCCTGCTCGGCCCAGCGCGCGATGCGCTCGTTGCGGTGGCGGAGCCAGACCAGGACACTTCGCCCGGCGAGCGCGGTGACGAACGCAGCGAACAGGCCGAACAGGAGCGGCCCGCCCTGCGCCGAAGCCACCCGGTCCACGCCCGTCAGGATCGCCGCCGTCGCGACGCCGACGACCGTGCCGACGGGGAAGTCCTCGGGCGGCCGGCCGCCGACCGGCAGGACGCCGAGCGCGAACAGTTGCAGGATCGCGCCGAGCTCGCAGCCGAGCGCGGTGTGGCCCCAGAGCGCGCCGGTCACCGCCCCGGCGACGAACGGTTGCGACAACATGAGCTGGAGGAACGCCGCGCTGTCCGCCGCCACGATGCCCCCCCACAACAGGGTCAGTAAGACCGCGGGCGGAGCGCTCACGCGGGCTCCTCGCGCCAGGCGAGCGGGGCGTCGAACGGGCGCGTTGCCGGCACGTCCTGCACCACCACGCGCACGCCGAGGCCGTCGAGCGCGGCGAGCGCGGCGCGGTCTGCGTGATCGAGGTAGACCGCGTCGTGGGCGCGCGTCTTGCCCGGCGCGTAGTGGAGGCCGCCGAGGTTGACCGCCGCCGGGGCAGCGCCGGCGCGAGCGAGCAGCGCGACGAGGCGCGCCGCCTCGGGCAGGCCGCGCACGAGCACGATCGTCGGCTCGGGGGCGAACGCGAGCGCCGCGAGACGGGCCGCCGCGGGCTCGAGCGCGAGAACCTCCGTCGTCGTCCCGGCGGCGCTGGCCTCCAACAGGGCGCGCTCGAATGGATCGGCCGCCATGCCGTCATCCACCACCACGTAGCGCGCGGGCTCGAGCACAGGTCCCCAGCCGAGCAACACCTGGCCGTGGATCAGGCGATCGTCCACGCGAACGAGGGCGAGGCTCAAGCCGGTGGGCCCGCCGCGGGGCGCCCCTCGAAGACCACCACGGCGGCCTGCCCCTTGTCGGCGAGGCGGGTCGCCAGCGCTCGCGGATCGAGGTCACTGCGGTGATGCGCGAAGTCGAGCATCATCGGCAAGTTCACGCCCGTGATCACGAGCGTCGGGCCCTCGGCCTCGCGCGCGGCCACCCCGAGCGCCGCCTGCGCGCACGAGCCGCCGGCCACGTCCACGAACAGCAGCCCGCCGCCCGGGCCGAACGCCATGACGCGCTCGCGCACCGCCTGCGTGAGCGCGTCGCGCGAGAGCCCGTCGTTCGACAGCACGGCCACGCCCTCGAGCGGGCCGACGATGCGCTCGGCGGCCTCGAGCAGCGCGTCGCCGAGCCGTCCATGCGTCACCAGCAACGCGGGGAGACGGCTCACTCGGTGTCCTCCCGAACCCATGCGCGCGCCGCGCTCTTGCGTTTCATCATCTCCTGCAGGTGGCGGTTGAGTTTCTCGGCGGGGTGGTAGCCGTAGGCGCGCGTCAGGTAGTTGAGCGCGACCACCTCGGCGATGACCGTGATGTTCTTGCCCGGCACGATCGGGATGATCACGAGCGGGATCTCGAGCCCCAGGATCGAGGTCTTCTGCTGGTCGAGGCCGGTGCGGTCGTACTCGTGCTCCGCGTCCCAGACGCGGAGGTCGCACTGCACCTCGACGCGCTTCTGCACGCGGATCGAGCGGATCCCGAAGATGCCCTGGACATCGATGATGCCGATGCCGCGGATCTCCATGTGGTGCCGGAGCAGCGCATTGCCCGTGCCGATCAGCACGTTGCCGTGGCGGCGCGTGACCTGCACCGCGTCGTCCGCCACCAGGCGGTGGCCACGCTCGACGAGGTCGAGCGCGCACTCGCTCTTGCCGATCCCGCTCTGGCCGGTGAGCAGCAGCCCGACGCCGTACACGTCGACCAGCGAGCCATGCACGGTCTTGGACTCGGAGAACACCGCGTCGAGGTAGGCGGTCAGCGAGTGGATGAACGGCGTGGTCGACTGCGGCGTGCGCATCACCGGGCACTCGAGCGCGTTCGCGCGCTCGAGCAGGTAGGGCGGCACGTCGAGCGCCTTCGCCACCATGATGCACGGCATCGTGAACTGGAACAGGCGGTCGACCGCCTCGCGCTGCGCGTTTGCGGACAACTGCGCGAGGTAGCTGAGCTCGGTCTGCCCGAGAATCTGGATGCGCTCGGGGAGAAAGTTCTCGACGAACCCCATGAGCGCCATGCCCGGGCGGTTGAGATCCGAGGTCGTGACATCGCAGCGCGAGGTCAGCGATTGCGTCAGGATCTCGAGCTCGAGCTCCGGCTGTTGCTCCTCGAACAGGCGCGCGGCGGTCAACGGCGGCATCGGACGCGCCTCAGCCGCGGGAGCGCCGACGGCCGGCGCGCTCGATCCATCCGAGGTCCCCGTCCTTGCGCCGGTAGAGCACGTTCAACTCCTCGGTGTCGGCATTGATGAACGCCAGGAACTCGGCGCCGTTTCCGCCCAGCTCGAGCACGGCCTCCTCGACCGAGAGCGGCTTGGCGTGCGGCCTCGCCGCAATCACGCGCGGGAGCTCCGTCTCGTCCTCGGCCGCCTCGAGGGCCGCGGCGGCCCGTTGCGCGGCGGCGGCCTTCGCCCCCGTCTTCGGCTTGACCACCGGCTCCGCCGAACCGCGCAGCGCGGCACGGGCCGCCGAGCGCACCGCGCCCAGCGCCTCGTCGCCATTCGTGCGCGTGCCGTCGTGCAGGCGCTGGGTGGTCTTCTTCTCCTTGAGCTTCTTGAGTTGGCGCTCGAGGCGCGCGACCACGCTCTCGATCGAGATCGTCATCTCGCGCGATTCCTCGCGGCAGACCAGTTCCTTGGTTCTGGTCTTGAGCTGGACCTCGGCGATCTGGCGATACTTCGCGGTCTCGAGCACGACATGCGCCTCGCGCACGAAGGTGAAGCGTTCCAGCCGCGCCAGCCGCGCCTCGAGGAAGCGCTTGAGCGCCGGCGTGAGCTTGGTGTGGCGGCAGGTGGTGTGGATCTGCATGACGTGTCCCCCCGGGGCGTTGGACCCGCGTGGAGGCCTTGGGACTAGACTCGCCGGCGGAAGCGGGCGGGCAGGATCTTGAGCTGTTCGCGGTACTTGGCCACCGTGCGGCGGGCGATGTTCAGGCCGTCCAGGTGGAGCACCTCCGCGATCTTCTGGTCGGAATGCGGATCCTTCGGATCCTCCTCGGCGATGAGATTCTTGATGCGGTCACGCGCCGTCTTGGCGGAGACATCCTCGCCGTCATCGGTCGTGAGACCGCTGGAGAAGAAGAACTTGAGCTCGAACACGCCGCGCGGCGTCTGCACGTACTTGTTCGTGGTCACGCGACTGACGGTGGACTCGTGCATGCCGATCTGGCGTGCCACCTGCTGCAGCGTGAGCGGGCGCAGGAACTGGATGCCCTTGTCGAAGAACTCGCGCTGCTCGGAGATGATGCAGGTCATGACCTTGATCATCGTCCGGCGGCGCTGCTCGATGGTCTGGATCAGCCAGCGCGCGGAGTTGAGCTTGCCCTTGATGTAGTCCCGCTCGGTGGAGTCGACCTTGCGCTCGCCCTTGAGCACGGCGGCGTACGCCTGGTTGATGCGCAGGCGCGGCACGTTCTTGTCATTGAGCAGGACCACGTACTGTTCGTCCACGCGCTCAACCAGCAGGTCGGGGACGACGTACTTGACCTCCTCGTCCGAGACCTCGAGGCCGGGCTTGGGCGAGAGCTGGCTCAAGGAGTCGATCGCCTCCTGCACCTGCTCGGGCGTGACCTTGAGAGCGCGCGCGATGTCGGCGCGCTTGTTGTTCTTCAAGTGCTCGAATTGCTCGTCGACGATGCGCCAGGCGAGCCCGCCCTCCTGGCCCTTCGCGCGGATCTGGATGAGCAGGCACTCGCGCAGGTTGCGCGCGCCGACCCCGGGGGGATCGAGCGTCTGCACGATCATGAGCACGCGCTCGATCTCCGGGACCGGGACGCCGGTCAGTTCCGACAGGTCCTCGAGCGAGGTCGCGAGGTAGCCGCGGTCGTCGAGCGAGCCGATCAGCACCTCCCCGAGCGCGAGCTCCTCCTCGGTGAGCGCGAGCAGGTGGAGGTCGTTCGTCATGTGCTCCGACAGCGTCTCGCGACGGACCGGGACCTTCTCGAAGAACTCGGCGTTCTCCTCCGACTGGGGGATGTAGGAGCGGTCGAAGTCGTCCTGCATGAAGTCGGTCCAGTCGATCTCTTCCTTGGCGTCGCCCTCGGTCGCGTTGGGCTCGGCCTCGGGCTCGCGCTCGAGCTGCTCGAGCGGGTTCTCCTCCCCGTCCAGTTTCGCCTGGTCCTCGCTCTCGACGATGTCGTCGACCTCCTCGAGCAGCGGGTTCTGGACGATCTCGTTCTTGAGGATCTGCTGCAACTCGAGCGTCGGCACCTGCAGGAGCTTGAGCGCCTGCTGCAGGCGCTGCGTCATGATCAGCGCCGGCCGTTGGCTCAGGTGCAGTCCGTGTTTCATCTCCATGATGCGATCCTCGTATGCCGACCGGTCAGAGGGCGAAGCGCTCCCCGAGATAGAACTTTCGGGCTTCGGGGTGCGTGGCCAGGAACTCGGCGCTGCCTTCGACCAGGATCCGGCCCTGGTACATGATGGAGGCGCGATCCGTGATACGCAACGTTTCACGCACGTTGTGGTCCGTGATCAACATTCCGAGACCGCGCGCCTTGAGGCGTTGCACGATGTCCTGGATCTCTCCGACGGCGATCGGATCGATCCCGACGAACGGCTCGTCGAGCAGGAGAAAGCGGGGTTCGGTCACGAGCGCGCGCGTGATCTCGACCCGCCGGCGTTCGCCGCCCGAGAGCTGGTTGCCCAGCCGGTTGGCCAGCGGCTTGAGATTCAACTCGTCCAGCAGGACGTCGAGCCGCGCGAGCTGCTCCTTGCGCGGGATGCCGAGCGTCTCGAGCACCGCCAGCACGTTCTCGCGCACGGTCATGCGCCGGAAGATGCTCGGCTCCTGCGAGAGATAACCGATCCCTCGCCGGGCGCGCAGGTAGACCGGAAAGTCGGTCAGGTCCTCGTCGCCCAGGCGGATCGTCCCCGCCTGCGGCTTGAGCAGGCCGACGATCAGGTAGAACGTCGTGGTCTTGCCGGCCCCGTTCGGGCCGAGCAACCCGACCACCTCGCCCGGCCGCACCGTCACGCTCACGTTGTCGACGACCCGCCGCTTGCCGTAGCCCTTGACCAGCCCTTCGGCGACCAGCAGGTCGCTCACGGCGCCCCGCGCTGGCGGAACTTGAGACCCCCGTTCGGGCTCGATTGCACCTGCGCCTTGACCTCATGCTTGAGCACGAAGTGCTCGAGGCTGGGGTCGCTCTCGAACCCGATGCCCGTCACCACGTCTCCCCTGCGCTCCAGCCGCACGTACGCGTCCGAGACGATCCTGCGTTCGTGGTTCAGGAAGCGCAGCGACTCGGTCTGGATCTTCACGCCGTCCGTGGTCGTGACCACCACGTTCCCCCTGGCTTCCATGTCGTTCGATGGGCGCTTGATCTCGCCCTCCTTCGCGGTCAGGTGCGAATACTTCGCGCCCTTGGTGTCGAAGAAGTCGATCGCCACCCCGCGCGCGACGATCACGCCCCGAGCGTCGTAGGTCGCGGCGTAGCGCGAGCGCAGGATCCACTCGGGCGTCCCGGTGTCGGATTCCTCGAGCGAGAAGTCGCGCACCTCCTGGCTCGGCAGTTCCTGCGTGGACTGCGTCGGGCGCGGCGCCACGCGGTCCTCGCTGCCGCAACCCGCGGCCAGGAGCATCCCGAACGCGAGCCCGGTGGCCCACGCAAGCTGGGCCCGGGCGCCCGGCATACCGGGCCCCGCTTCCCGTGCGCGCGCCTTCGGCCGCTCTCGATCCATGGAGACTCCTCGCGCGTGGGGACGGCCACGCATGCGGGACGCTAACAAAGGGATAGGCGTTCTTCAAGTAAGGAAAGCACGATCCGTGCCATGGCGCCCGGGCGCTGCTCCGACAGGAGCTATCGAACGCCGAGCTTGAGGCAGTCGTGGAGGTGGAGAACCCCCAGTGGTCGCCCGTCGTCGTCGATCACGAGGAGCGCGGTGATCGGACCCGGGGGGTCGTCCTCCATGTGGCGCACGGCCGCGGCGACGAGCGCGTCGGGGCCGATCGTGCGCGGGGTGGGGTTCATCACGTCGGCCACGCGGGTCTCGAAGAAACCCTCCGTGCCGCGCGCGAGCAGGATGCGCTTCAAGTCCCCGTCCGTCAGCACACCGAGCAGGCGGCCCTCGTCCCCCACCACCGCGGTCAGGCCGAGCCGCTTCTCCATGATCTCCAGCAGCGCGGCGCGCAATGGCTCGTCGGGCCCGACGACCGGCATCGCCTCGCCCTGGTGCATGGTGTCGCGCACGGTCAGGAGCGCGCGCCGCCCGAGCACGCCGCCCGGGTGCAGGAAGTGGAAGTCGCGCGGCTCGAACCCGCGCGCCGCGGCGAGCGCGCAGGCGAGCGCGTCGCCCAGCGCCTGGGAGACCAGCGTGCTGGTGGTCGGCACCTCGGGCAGCGGGCCGGCCTCCTCGAGCGGGCCGAACGGGAGCGTGATCGCGGCGGCACGCGCGAGCGGCGAGGCGGGATCCGCCGTGAGCGCGATCAGCGGGCAGCCGAGGCGCGCGAACAGCGGCAGCAGCGGCTCGAGCTCGGCGCCGGCGCCGCTCTTGCTGACCACGAGCGCGACGTCGCCCGGCTCGACCAGCCCCACGTCGCCGTGCAGCGCGTCCACCGGATGGAGATAGACCGTCGGCGTGCCGGTCGAGGTCAGCGTGGCCGCGATGCGCCGCGCGACCAACCCGCTCTTGCCGACGCCCGACGCCACGACCTTGCCCGTGCGCCCGTGCAGCAACGCGACCGCGCGGGGGAACGCATCGGACAGCTGGTCCGCGGCGACGCCGAGCGCGGCCGCCCCGGCGCGCAGGACGGCGCGGCCGAGTGCGAGCGCTTCGGTCTGGACGTTCATCTCTCCCTTGGACATCGCACTCACTCGTAGCGGCGGGCCGCGCCGCTGTCCGTTTCCAGGTTCGCGAGGTCGACCGCGCCGTAGCGCGCGAGCACGGAGGCCCACAGGCCGCGCGCCTTGAGCAGGTGCTCGAGCGCGTCGCGCGCGGCGCCGAAGCCGCCCGCCGACGGGCTCGTCCACGCCGCGACTCCGCGCACGATCGGGTGCGCGTCCGCGACCGCCATCGGGTAGCCGACCGCGCGCAGCGCCGGCACGTCGGGCAGGTCGTCGCCGAGGAATGCGCACTGGGCGAGCGTCAGGCCGTGCTCCTGCGCGAACTTCGTCAGGCAGGTGACCTTGTCGAGGATGCCCTGGAAGCCGGGTACGCCGAGTTCGGCAAGGCGGTAGCCGACGGCCGGCGAATCCTTGCCCGAGATCACGACCACCGGGAGCCCGGCCTTCTGCGCCCACTGCATCGCGATCCCGTCGCGCACGTCGAACCGCCGGTGCCCGCGACCGTCGGTATCCCACCCGATGCCCCGGTCGGTGAGTGTGCCGTCCGAGTCGAACGCCACCAGCCGCACCTCGGAGGGAGCGATCGCGTTCACGCGCGCGCCCCGGCCGGCGCTGCGCTGAGCCACGCCGCGCGCACCGCCACCAGCTCGTCGAGCATCGCGGGCACATCGGCCAGCGGCAATTGGGTGGCGGCGTCGGACAGCGCGCGCGCGGGCTCGGGGTGGGTCTCGAAGAACACCGCGTCGACGCCGACGGCGACCGCGGCGCGGGCGAGCGGGCGCGCGAAGCGGCGGTCGCCGCCGGTGGTCTCGCCGCCCGGCAACTGCAGCGAGTGCGTGACGTCGTACACGACGGGCCAGCCGAAGTCGGCCATGAGGACGAGCGCGCGCATGTCGACCACCAGGTTGTGGTAGCCGAACGTCACCCCGCGCTCGGTCAGGAGGATCGCGCTTGCGCCCGCGGACTCGAGCTTGTCGACCACCTGCTTCATGTCGTCGGGCGCGAGGAACTGGCCCTTCTTGACCGACACCGCGCGGCCCGAGCGCGCGCACGCGACCAGGAGCTCGGTCTGGCGCGACAGGAACGCGGGCACTTGCAGGAGGTCGGCGACTTCGGCCGCGGGACCCACCTCGTCGACCGCGTGCACGTCGGTCACGATCGGCACGCCGAACTCGCGCTTCACGCGCGCGAGCGCCCGGAGGCCCTCGGCGTCGCCAGGACCGGTGTAGGAGCGGATCGAGGAACGGTTGGCCTTCTTGTAGGAGGACTTGAACACCAGGGGCAAGCCGCGCGCGTCGCACCACTCGACGAGTTGCGCGCAGGTCTCGAGCACGAGCCGCTCGGACTCGACGACGCACGGCCCCGCGAGCACCGCGAGCGGCCCGCCGCCGCCGATCGTCGCCTGGCGCGTGCCGTCGCCGATCGTCACCGCGCGCGCAGGCTGGGGACCCCCGCTCATCGGCGGACCGGCACTCCGGAGCCGTCCGGCCGCCCGGCTTCGCGGCGCGCCAGCGCCGCCGCCACGAACGCGACGAACAGCGGGTGCGGCTCGGCGGGACGGCTCTTGAGCTCGGGATGGAACTGGACCCCCACGAACCACGGATGGTCGGGCACCTCGATGATCTCGACCAGGTCGCGATTCGGGCAGCGGCCGCTGAGCGCGAGGCCGCGCGACACCAATTGCGCCCCGAGCTTGTTGTTGAACTCGTAGCGGTGGCGGTGGCGCTCGTGGATCACGTCCGTGCCATACGCCAGGTGCGCGCGCGAGCCCGGGACGAGGTTGCAGCGGTAGCTGCCGAGCCGCATCGTGCCGCCCTTGTGCTCGATCCCGACCTGGTCGGCGAGCAGGTCGATCACCTTGTGGCCCGAGTGCGGGGCGAATTCGTCCGAGTTCGCGTCCGGCCAGCCACACACGTTGCGCGCGAACTCGACGACCGCGGCCTGCATGCCGAGGCAGATGCCGAAGTACGGGACCTCGCGCGTGCGCGCCCACTCGGCGGCCACGATCTTGCCCTGGATGCCGCGTTCGCCGAAGC
>JBKJJJ010000179.1:0-10202 GCA_046598045.1 Candidatus Eiseniibacteriota bacterium | reverse complement strand
AGCGGGCGTGCCGTCCCTGCGCTGGGTGCTGTTCAAGGGCATCGACGAGACGGGCGGGTTCACGTTCTACACCAGCTACCAGAGTCGCAAGGCCTCCGAGCTGGCCGAGAACCCGCGGGCCGCGCTCGCGTTCCACTGGCCGGCGCTCGAGCGGCAGGTGCGGATCGAGGGCGCGGTGACGCGCCTCTCCGCCGCCGAGAACGACGCCTACTGGGCGACGCGCTCCCGCGACAGCCGGCTCGCGGCGGCCGTGTCCCGCCAGAGCAAGGCCGTGCCGACGCGCGAGGAAATGGACGAAGCCTACGACGCCCTCAAGCGCGCCACCGCCTCCCAGCCCGAGCGCCCCAGGCGCCCGATCGACTGGGGCGGCTACCGCGTGTGGCCGCAGGCGATCGACTTCTGGGTGGGGCGGCCGCACCGCTTCCATGACCGCATTCGATACGAACGTGCGACCGGCGGCACGTGGACGGTGACCCGGCTGTGGCCCTGAACCTCTTTTCGGAAGGAGACTGACCCGATGCGTATCCTGGTCCTCGGCGGCACGAAGTTCCTCGGGCGCGCGGTGGTCGACGCGGCGCGCGCGCGCGGCCACGAACTCACGCTGTTCAATCGCGGCACGCACGACCCGGGCGCGTACCCCGAGCTCGCGCAATTGCACGGCGATCGCACGCGGCCCGAGGGCCTCGCCGCGTTGCGCGCGCAGTCGTGGGACGCGGCGATCGACACCGCCGCCTACCTGCCGGGCCACGTGCGCTCGCTCGCCGAGGCGCTCGAGGACCGCGTGGCGCACTACACGTTCGTCTCCAGCGTCTCGGTGATGGCGAGCCACGCCATGCACGGGCAGGACGAATTCGCGCCCGTCGCCTCGCTCACGCCCGCTCAGGAGGCCGAGGTCGACGCATTGCAGCTCGCCGAAACCATCACGGCGCGATCGCTCGGGGAGTTCTACGGTCCGCTCAAGGCGCAGTGCGAGGAGGTCGCGCGTGCGGCGTTCCCGGGCGCGGCGCTGGTCGTGCGTCCCGGCCTGATCGTGGGGCCCTTCGACGGGAGCGACCGCTTCACCTACTGGCCGGCGCGTTTCCTGCGGGGTGGCGAGGTGCTCGCGCCGGGGCGGCCGGTGCGCGGCACGCAGTTCATCGACGTGCGCGACCTCGCGGAGTGGATGGTGCGGATGATCGAGCTGCGCGCCGAGGGCACGATCCTGGCGACCGGCCCCGCTTCGCCCGTCGCGTTCGGCGAGGTGCTCGCCGCGTGCGCGCGCGTGGCGGCCGAACGGGGCGCGCCGCCTTCGACGCTGCGCTGGGTCGACGACGAGTTCCTGCTCGAGCACGGGGTGGGCCCGTGGGTGGAGCTGCCGCTGTGGATCCCCGCAAGCGACGAGTCGATGGGCGGGTTCATGGCCCACAACATCACCAAGGCGCTCGACAGCGGGCTGACGTTCCGTCCGCTCGAGGACACGATCCGCGGCACGCTCGACTGGGACTCTACGCGCGCCAAGGATGCCCCGCGTGCCGCGGGACTCGCGGCCGCGAAGGAGGCCGAATTGCTCGCGGCCTACGCGGAAGCGCCCCGCCGTTAAGGCAGGATCACCACCGGCTCCGAAACCCGCCGCCCGCCCGCGCGCAGCACGGCGCGGTAGACGCCCGGCGCGAGCCTGAGCCCGCGATCGTCGCGCCCGTCCCACGCCACCGTCCGCGCGCCCGCGCCGGCGTCCGACGCGTCGAGCGCGCGCACGACGCGGCCCCTCAGGTCGTAGATCGCGAGCGATTGCGCGCCGCCCTCGTCCGCCCAGAGCTCGAACGTCGTGCCCTCGCGCACCGGGTTCGGGGCCGCGCGCAGGGAGAGCCCGCGCGTCAGGTTCGCATCGCCCACGCCCGTGAGGTCGACGATCTTGACCAGCCCGTCGGCGGTCTCGACCGGGGAGACGCGGATGCCCGCGTTGTAGAAGCGCTCGCGCGTGGGACGGAGCCGGATCCAGGTCTCGGTCAGCGCCGGCCCGGCCTGGAAGTTCAGGTGATAGAGCTGGCCGGGCCCGGTGCGCGAGATCCCGGAGCACAGGATCACCGAGGTGAACGCCATCGAGTCCGCGGCCGCCGAGAAGCGATGGAACGTGCTCCCGCATGCCCCGGTCATCAGCATGCCCTGCTGCAGCGCGGTCGGACTCGTGGGCAGGAACGTTACCGCCGCCGGGTCGTACTCCACGACCGCGTCGAACCCGTTGAACGAGGCGTCCGCCGCGGTGATCGCGAAGTCGACCGCGAAGAAGTCGCCCGGCTCGACGACCGTCAGCGCGGGGGTGATGGCGGCGTGAATGCCGGCGGCACCGGTGAGCCCCGCGTCCATCGCGCCGAACACGGGGACGAGAATAGCGATGACGAGGATGACCGACCGATGGATGCGCATCCGAGTTCGCCTCCTGCGGGGCACGGAGAACCGCCCGAGAGCCGAACCCCGGGGACCCGATGGACTCCGGGCTACAACCGGGGGGTGAGATGGGATCGCCCGGGGGCGAGCGCCAGGGAGCGAACCAGCCAAGATGCGGGCGCCGGGATCATTCGGGGGGAATGAAAGCCGAACCAGACTATCCGGACGGCCGGGACGGTTCAAGCCCGGAGATTCGGGCTGGGGCCGGGGACCCGGTCCAGTGCGGGTGGCGCGGGCCTACCGGATCTCGAGCATCCGCCCGAGCGCGACCTTCGCCCACTCGATCGTGTCGTCGTCGACCACGATCTCGTTGACCACGTGGCCGGCCACGAGGTTCTCGAGCACCCAGCACAGGTGCACGGGGTCGATCCGGTACATGGTTGCGCAGGCGCAGACGTTGCGCTGCATCGACATCACGAGCCGGTCCTTGTGCTTCTCGGCAAGCCGGTTGACGAGGTGGATCTCGGTCCCGACCGCCCACTTCGACCCGGGCGCGGCGTTCTCGATGGTCTTGATGATGAAGTCGGTCGAGCCCACGAGGTCTGCCGCCTGGCAGGTCTCGTACTTGCACTCGGGATGGCAGATGATGCGGATCCCCGGGAGCTCCTTGCGCAGGAACTCGGCCTGCTCGGGCGTGAAGCGCTGGTGCACCGAGCAGTGCCCCTTCCACACGACCAGCCGCGCATCGCGGGGCACCGCCTTGAGCGCGTGCGCCGGATCGAGCCGCGGGTCCCACATCCCGATGCTCTCGAGCGCGAGGCCGTGCCCGGTTCCCGTGTTGCGCCCGAGGTGCTCGTCGGGCAGGAAGAGGATGCGCTCTTTGCGCGCCCATGCCCACTCGAACGCCGCTTTCGCGTTCGACGACGTGCAGACCAGCCCGCCGTTCTTGCCGACGAACGCCTTGATCGCCGCGGTCGAGTTCATGTAGGTGATCGGCACGAACGTGTCGCCAAACTCGCGCGTGAGCGCGTCCCACGCCTCCTCGACGTCGGCGATGTCGGCCATGTCGGCCATCGAGCAGCCCGCGCCCAGGTCGGGGAGGATCACGTGCTGCCGGGGCTGGGCGAGAATGTCCGCGCTCTCGGCCATGAAGTGGACGCCGCAGAACACGATGAAGTCGGCCTCGGACTCCGCGCCGCGCTGCGACAGCCGGTAGCTGTCGCCCAGGAAGTCGGCGTACTGCACGACCTCGTCGCGCTGGTAGTGGTGCCCGAGGATCAGGAGCCGCGCGCCGAGCGCGTGCTTCGCCGCGCGGATGCGCGCGTCGAGCTCGGCGTCGGGCAGGCGCTCGTAGTCGGAGAGCGGGCGGGGTGCGGCGATCGCCGCGTCGGAAGTCGATGGGCTCATGCCCGGGATTATGCGCGGGGTGCGGCGGAGGCGTCAACGTCACCCGGGGCGGTGTCTTGCGGGGCGGCGTCTTGAGTCGCTTCGGGCGCGGGTGCCGCCTGGATGCGCGCGAGCGCGCCGCCGACTGCGAGCCCGTTCACGAGGTCGATCGCGACGTGCAGCAACTGTCCCGGCACGAGGCTCTGCATGCTCCACGCGAGCAATCCGAAGTACAGCCCGAGCAAACCCGTGACGATTACGCCCTTGCGGCCCTGGTACGCATGTCCGAGCCCGAACACGATCGCTGCCAGCGCAAAGCCGAGCAGCACCGAGCCGGTCCAGCTCGCGACGCACCACGGCAGGAAACCGCGATAGAGGATCTCCTCGCACACCCCCGCCGTGATCGCGACGCCCACGAACCACGCCCGCTCGGCGCCATTGCGCGGGAGGATCTTGCCCGCGCGCCGCATATGGTCCGGCAGGTCCGACGCGCCGGCCTTCCGGAGCTGCCGCACGGTGAAGATCGACAGCACGCCGAACGCCACCAGCAGGCTCGCGCCCACGGCAAGCGTCACTCCAGGCGAGCGTCCGAACGACTGCCCGAAGTCCGCAAACGAGCGCCCGCCCGCGGCGAGCGCGAGCGCGGCGAGCCCGACCAAGGACCATTGCGAGCCGAGGACGTTCCAATAGATGCGCAGCCTGAGGCGCGAAGGCAGCGGCTCGGGCATGTGCTCGATGCGGCGGTAGCGCCTCAAGCCGATCAGCGGGTAGACGACGGCTGCCGCCAGGGCGACGGCGACGACGGGCCAGCTGCGTGCGAGCGTTGGATCGAGCGTCACGCCTCGATCCAGACCAGCGCGACGCCGTCGGGCACCTCGACCACGGCGCGGTCGGCGGTGATCTCGTTGCTCACGCCGCGGCCGCCAAGGGCGAGGTGCGCGTGCGAGAGCGGGTAGCGCACGCCCGACTCGCTCGCGGTCACGCCGCGCAGCGACCACGGCAGGAGCGACAGCCGCTTCCCCTTGAGCCCGTCGATCGTCACGCTCCCGCGCCTCAGCGCGATCAGTCGGCCCTCGCCATCGAGCATCGAGATGCGCGCGTGCGGCTCGAGTACGAGCGGGCCGAGGTTCGCCAGCGCGTGGTCCATCCGCCCGCCGTCCACGCCGCCGCCGGCCGCGAGCACGACCTCGGTTTCCGCGCCCCAACCTTTGGCGGCGAACGCGAGCGCCTTTTCGAGGTCGTTGGTCTCGGGGTCGTCGCTCACGTGCAACCGCTCCGTCGCGATGCGGGCCCGCGCGTCGGCCGGGAGCGAGTCGAAGTCGCCGACCACCGCGTCGGGCATCAGCCCGGCCGCAAGGCAGAGCGCCGCGCCCGCGTCGGCCGCGACCAGCGCGACGCAGCGCGCGGCCTCGGCGCGCAGCCGTTCGTGGTCGAAGCCGGCGCCCGCGAGCACGACCAGCACGCGCGGCTCGGCGCCCGCGCCGAGGAGCGTCCAGCGGGTGCGGTCTTCGTCGGTGATGGTGATTTCAGGACTTCGCAACTTGGTATCCCACTTCCATTGGCATCTGACTCATTGGTAAACAGGGCGCTCGGAACAAACGGTCAATCCTCCGGAACGGTTCATCCAGACGCGACAGAAGCGCACGCCCTCCGCATCGCCCGAGACTCGCAGGTCCTCCATTCGGTCGAGCGGAAGCTCGGCCCGCGCATAGTGGCGACCATCTCGCGTCCTGATGAAGCAGAGTCCATGTGCATCCTGGGGCCGCATGCGGATCGTCATCTTGTAACCATCATCCGGAGCAAGGCAACTCATACACCCCAGATCGGGAGAGGAATCAGATTCTCTTGCCGGGTTGAAAGCAACCCCGCCTTGCCCAAATGCAGTCAGAACCAGAAGGGAATCCGGTCCGCAGGGATACGCGATCGTGAGATCCCTTTCGCTCTCGCCATCATGCTCCTTGTCCGCCATCCCGCCCAGAAGATCCCAAGATGCATGTACTGGGGCTGCCGCGCGGAGGTGGATGGGAAGATTCCTGCCGATCACTTCCCTTGCGTCGGCGTCAATTGACGGCAAGTCGAGCTCAATGGCCCGGGCAGTAAATTCCCCGCGAAGTGGGACCCAGCAGGCAGCGTGCCCTTCGGCGATGACCGTCAGTCGAGCGTATCCGTCGCTCTTGTATCGCAGCCGAAAACGGCCCCGGGAATCGGTGCGCGTGGAGTCGGCATCCCGCGCGTCCCAAATGAGCTTTTGGCCGCGGAGGCCCCAGCTGATCGCATCCACGATTACGATCGCGCCGCGCACGGGGGTGCGGTGATCCGGCTCCGTGATCGTTCCAGTGATCGTGGAGTGTCGGACAAGCGCAAGTGCCAGGAGCCAATTCGAGTTGAGCAAGATTGCTGCGGCGAGAAGTGCCGCAATAACCGTTGCCGCAAAGTACCTTCGGCGCACGGTTGACCCTCCACACGATCTACAAGCTGTTAAACGCCTTGGACTGATCTATTTCCTTTGGAGAGTTGCGTCGGACTTGCTGAGTCCCTGTGGCGCCTGTGCTACCGTCATTCCATGCTCGTGATCGAACAACTCCTCGCCGGACGCGACTTCGCGCGCAACGACCGGGCTGCGGCGCAGATGATCAACTTCGTCTACCTGGTCGCCGACGACCTCACGCGGCAGGCCGTGCTCGTGGACCCGGCCTGGGACGTTGACGGGCTGGTCGAGCGTGTCGAAAAGGAAGGCTACACGCTCACCGGCGCGCTCGTCACCCACTACCACCCCGACCACGTGGGCGGCGAGATCTGGGGGCTGTCGATCGAGGGGCTCGCGCGCCTCGCCGCGCTCCGGCCCGACGCCCGCATCCACGTCCACGCGGCCGAGGCGGAGGGCGTGGCGCAGGTCACTGGCGTGCCCGAGACCGACCTCGTCCAGCACCAGGGCGGCGACACGCTCACGCTCGGCTCGGTGAAGATCGACTTCGTGCACACGCCGGGGCACACGCCCGGGAGCGAGTGCTTTCTCGTGAGCGACGCCACGCTCAAGCCCGGCGCTCCCGGCAGTGCCCTGGCGCCCGCGCTGGTGAGCGGCGACACGCTGTTCGTCGGAGCCTGCGGCCGCGTGGATCTCCCCGGCTCCGACCCCGACGAGATGTACCGCACGCTCACCCAGCGCCTCTCGAAGCTGCCCGAGGGCGCCGTGCTCTACCCCGGCCACGACTACGGCGCGACGCCGACCTCGACGCTCGCCGGCGAGAAGGCGCGCAACCCGTACCTGCGGATCCCGACGCTCGAAGAGTGGCGCCGGCTGATGGCGCCCTGAGCGGCGTCAACTCGACGTCCTGCCGGAACCCGCCGCGTGGGCGCGGGTAAACCGGCATAACCGCCCGCCCGCGCGTCGAGCGGGACCCGGCCCATCCCCCGACCGGATCCCGCGGCGGCAGGTGATCGCACATTGAACATGGGGCGGTTTGGCGAGTTGCGAGATCGCTAGTTCAACTCGAGAATTTGCACGAAGCTGTGGTTCTGATACGGGTCGGTCTGCAGGATCGCCAGTCGGCGGCCATCCGGAGATTCGCGCACCGTCGTTGGCCCCGGGATTGCGAATCGTGTGCGCGTGAGTTGCCTCAGTCGCCCGCTCGCCAGTTCGTAGCGCCACACCTGGTACGTGCCCGAACGCCGCGAACAAAAGACGACACTTCTCCCGTCTCTTGCATAGCAGGGCGAGACGTCATCCCAGGGCTCTGCCGGCATCAAGCGCCGGGTCTCCAGCGTCGACAGATCGAGCACGAAAAGGGAACGATTCAGCCCACCCCGATCTTCCGCGGAATACACGATGCTTTCTCCATCGGGATGCACGTTCATTCCATGCTTGTAGCCCGTGGTGCTGAGGATCGTGCGGTGCGCAGTGGAGTCGCCATACTGCGTTCCCTCCACCTGAATGACCGTCGGCTCCCCGCCCACGCCTCGAAGGAAGTACAGCGCACCCGCCGGGCCCCAGGCGGGGTCCGACACGCCTTCCCCGCTCGTGAGAGAGGTGGACTCCGCCCCGCTCGCATCGGTTGCCCAGATGCGGTAATCGGAATCCTCCCACGTCCTGCCGGGGCTGTAGACGAATGCGATCCGGTCGGAATCCGGCGCCCAATCCACGCTGAGCAGGACATGCCCGTCGGGCGCAAATCTCGTTACGGGCTCGTCCGCCGTGCCGTCGAAGTGGTGGAGAAACAGGTTTCCCGCGAAGTCCCCGTCCCCAGATTGGACATAGACGATCGCGTCTCCCTGCGGCGACCACGCGAAGTAGGGCTGGGGCTCGTCGTATTCCTTCGGCAGGGAACCGAAGTTCTCAATCACAACGTCCGGCGCCCCAGGTTGGCTCTCGATCGGGTTCGATCGGGCAATCTCGACACCAAATGTGTTGTACGTCGCCGATCGGAACCAGTACGAGCGATCGTTGGTGAGCCCGTTGGCGGTCAGGGAGTCCACGCCGACACCCCCATGTTCCGCAACGATTCGAAAGCCGGCATCGGGCCCGGTCAGCGACATGAGCAGTCGGCTCTTGACCGGCACGAACCGCGACGGCTCATGGCGCGAGACACCATCAAACGGGACGTCATACCTGGTGGACCAATGGACGAGGACCGAAGTCGGGCCCGCGAACGCGTAGAGCACACCGATGGTGTTGCCCGCGTACGGATCGGGCTGGAACACCCGGCTGCCGTCGGACCCACACCCCGCGCCAAGAATGGATGCGAGGAACGCGAAGAGCGGGATGGTGAAACGGGAGGGCGCCCTGCGCCGGACCGTGGATGACCGAGGATTCATGGATGCTGCCTCCGGCGCAGCCCCGCCCGGTCCTGGCGGATGAGCCGCGCTCCTTGACTCGGCTGGAGTGTACACCTAAAGTCCGCGCATCCGTCAGGGGTGGCCCCGCGCGCGGCGCAAGTCGCGGCATGAGAGGGGCCTGAGATCATACCCTAGGAACCTGAACCGGTTCGGACCGGCGTAGGGAGGCGGGCCTCAGAGCGCTCTTGTCTGGGCCACACCCACGGTTCCTCGGGGGCGTGGCCGTTTTGTTGCCTCCCGGCCGGCAGCGACCTGACCGCGCTGCCATCCCCCGAGATCCGCGACGAGCGCAGTGGATTGCTCCAATGATGAACATTCGTACTTTTGTGCGCGCGCTCGCCGGGGTCGGCGTGGCGTGCGTGATCGTCCTCGCGCGGCCGGCGGTCGCGCAGAATCCCGTCCCGCTTCACGGCCACGTCCTCGACGCCACGACCGGACAGCCGCTTGCCGGCGCCTCCGTGCGCGTGCTCGGCACCCGCGTCGGCGCGATCACCGCCGCCGACGGCAGCTTCACGCTCGTTGCTTCGGGCGCAGCAACCTTGCGCGCCGAGATCATCGGCTACGCCGCCGCCGAAGCACCCTCGGCCGAAGGCGCGGAGCTCGTGTTGCGGCTCAAGGCGGTCGCGATCCCCATCGAAGGCGCCGAGGTCAACTCCCACCTCGCCCACGAAGGCCGCTCCCCCACCGCGTTCAGCACGCTCGATCGCGCGGACATCCAGCGCGATTACTTCGGGCAGGACCTGCCGATGCTGCTCGCCGAGACACCGGGCGCGTACTCGTACTCCGACGCGGGCAACGGGATCGGGTACTCGTATCTCAAGATCCGCGGCTTTGCGTCGCGTCGGATCGGCGTGACGATCAACGGCATCCCGCTCAACGACCCCGAGTCGCGCGAGGTGTACTGGATCGATCACCCCGATCTCGCGGCGAGCGCGCAGGAGATCCAGGTGCAGCGCGGCGTCGGCGCGAGCGCGTACGGCACGACGTCGCTCGGCGGCTCGGTCAACGTCGAGACCATCCCGTTCTCGCAGGACCGCTACCTGACACTCGATGCGGGCGCGGGGTCGTTCGGCACGCAGCGCTACTCGCTGCAGGCGGGCTCGGGGCTGCTGGAAAGCAAGTACGCGCTCTCGACGCGGCTGTCGCGCATCCTGACCGACGGCTACCGCGACCAGTCGTGGTCCGACCTGTGGTCGTACTTCGTTGGTATCGCGCGCGTGGACAAAAAGGTCGTCACGCGGCTCAACCTCTACGGCGGGCCCGAGGAGACGCACCTCGCGTACCTCGGCGTAACCCGGGACTACCTCGACGGCACGATCACCGGCGACGCCAAGGTCGACCGTAGGTTCAACCCGATCACGTTCCGCAACGAGCGCGACCACTTCTTCGAGCCGCACTACGAGCTGCTCCACGATTGGAAGGCGTCGGACCGCGTGGCCGCGTCGAGCGCGCTGTTCTACTTCCCGGGCAAGGGTTACTACGACGAGTTTCGCCAGGGCGTGGACCTGCGCTCGTACAATTACCCTGACGATCCTTCGACGCCCGCGTCGACCGACATCGTGCGCCGCCGCTGGGTGAAGAACGTGCACTTGGGATGGGTGCCGCGCGCGCGGGTCACC
>JBKJJJ010000146.1:0-27856 GCA_046598045.1 Candidatus Eiseniibacteriota bacterium | reverse complement strand
CGTCGAGCACGCGTGCACCCGCGAACGACTTGAGCGATGCGAGTTCGCGCAGGCGGAAGTCCCCATCGGGCCGCGTTCTCCCGTAGGCACGCAGGAGATCCCGGGCCGATTGCTCGGGCTCGCGCCGGTGCTGCTCGTCATAGCGCGCGTAGAACGCGTCGATCTGCGCGGCCGAGGGCGCGGGCGACACGAACCAGGTCGTGCACGTGCCACACTGGCGGACGATCAGCCGGTCCGGTCGGCGATAGCGCGGTTCGGCTCCGCCCTGCCCGCACACCGGGCACGCGCGCTCGACCAGGTCGTCGAGATTCCAGGCGGGGATCCGGGCGTCGAGTGGCGACAACTCGATCATGGGGTCGTCTCCGCTTGCACGAGGCTCGCGTAGAGCGCGGTCATGTCCGCGACCATCCGCTCGGCGGAGAACGGGGCCACCCGTTCCCGGGCAACGGCGCCCATGCGTCGCGCAAGCGGAGCGTCGACCAGCAGGCGCTCCATGCGATCGGCGAGCGCGGCCGTGTCCCCGGGCTTCACGAGCCACCCGGTTTCGCCCTCGAACACCGCCTCGGGCGTGCCGTCGGTCGCAGTCGCAACGATGGGGAGCCCCGCGGCCATCGCCTGCGGCACGACTCGCGGCAGGCCTTCCCACCGGCTGCTCAGCACGAACGCGTCGAACGCCCCGAGGTATGCCGGCACGTCCCGGCGCAGCCCCGCCAGGTGAACGCTCGCCCCGAGGCCGGCCTCGCCGATCGTGCGCTCGACGTCCGCGCGCAGCGGGCCGTCCCCCACCAGCACGAGCCGGGCATTCGCGTGCCGCCGCGCGACGGAGGCAAACGCCGCGACGAGGTCGAGCGGAGACTTCTGCTCCGAGAGCCGCCCGACGCTGCCAAAGACGAAATCGGAGGGCGCGATCCCAAGCGCCTCGCGCGTGGCCTTGCGATGCCTCGGCGCATCAGCGTAAGGCGCGATCTCGATCCCGCTGCGAATGCAGTGGTACTGGGCGGGACGCCCGATCCCGAGCGCGAGGCCCTGGACGCGGTTCGGTTCCGCCACCACGACCAGCGCGTCCGCGAGCGGCGCGCATGCGCGCTCGAGCGCCTGGTAGAGCGTGCGCTCCGCCCAGCGCTGCCGCGGATGGAATCCCCAGCCATGCACGGTGTGAACCACGCGCGGGACGCCGGCGAGACGCGCGGCGACCCGGCCCACGATCCCGGCCTTCGACGAATTCGTGTGCACGATGTCCGGGCGCAGCCGCCGGAACTGCGCGACCAGCCGCAGGATGCTCCACGGGTCCTGGACTGGATTCAGTTCGCGCACAAGCGACGGCTCGACGACGACTTCGACACCCCGCGCCGCCGCCTCCGCGAACAGGCCGCCCTCGCTGCCGGTCTGGGGTCCGGTCACGAGCACGCTCGAGATCCGCTCCGGGTCCAGGAGCGCGCACAGCAGCAGCGCGGTCTCCTGCGCGCCGCCGACGATCAGGCGCGTGATCACGTGCGCCACGCGGATCGGGCGCGCGGACCCCGCGGCGGCGCCCATGTCAGGCGCGCTCCGAGGCATGCAAGAGCGCGGCCGCGAGACGCGGTTCGACCGCGCGTAGCGAGTACTCCTGCTCGACGCGCGCCCGTCCCGCCATGCCCAGCCGGGACTGCTCCGCCGGGGAATCGAGCAGCTGCAGGACCGTGTCTTGCCACTGTTCCGCACTATTGGCGAACCTTCCGGTGACGCCGTCGAGCACGATCTCGTGGTTTGCCCCGACGGGAGAACTGATCACGGGCTTGCCCAGCGCCATGTACTGCAGGACCTTCAGCCCGCACTTGCCTTGCGACCATGCGCTGTCGGTCAGGGGAGCGAGCCCGATTGTGGTCTCTTCGAGGGCTCTGACCTCCGTGTCCAGGGACCACGGCTGGCACTCGACGTCGATGCCCTCGCACGCAAACTCAGCCCCGATGACCCGCAGCCGAATCCCGGGCACTCGGCGCGCGAGTTCGGTGAACACGGGGCGCAGCGGTTCGAGGTAACTCACGGTGCTGTGGCTTCCGATCCAGCCGAGAATCGGTGTCCCCGGCGGGCGTGTCCCGGCGGCAGGCCGCCACACGTCGGTGTCGACCGCGGTCGGCACGAGGAACACGTCCCCGGTCTTCGCTCCGGCGCCACGCGCCCAATCGGCAAGGAAGCCATTGCCCGCGCTGACCGCCGCCGCGTGCCGCGCGAGCCACGCGCTCTTGTGCGCATCCTTGAGGAACGCGAATGCGCGATTCGCCCGGCTCACGTTCGGAAGGAAGATCGCATCGTCGAGATCGAACACGAAGCGCGGATTGCGCGCGCGCAGGATCCCCTCGTGCAGGAGCCCGGCGAGCGGCCAGATTTCGCGATGGACGATCACCACGTCCGCGCGCGCCGCCCCGAGCACGTCGCGCAGACGGGAGGCGAAGGCGCGCGCCAAGTCCGCGCCCTTGGCCAGCCACTTGCCGGGTCGATACAGACGATCGAACGCCCGGGCGTCGAATAACGGCGCGATCTCGAGCGTGTATCCACGCCGTTCGAGCAGGGGCGCGTACTGGAGCACGCGATAACGAGTGCTCGCGCCCGCGGCCGGATGGGGCACGAGGGCGAGAATCTTCACGCGGATTGCGCCGCGCTCGGCGAGGGCCGCAGGCTTTCCTCGACGCGACCGGACTGGACGAGGAAGCCGAAGAACACGGCGAGCTGCGACACGCCGAGCAGGCCGATCAGCACGTCCCCCGTGAGGTTCGATACGGCGACCGCCATCAGGTAGCCCGGGGTCATGCGCGCGAAACGATAAGGGATCGAGCCGGGCACGGATGCGCGTTCGAGCGCGCGCCCCGCGAGCAGCACCGAGACCACGAAGAACACCAGCGCGAGCAGGCCGAGGATGCCCATGCCGGAAGCCGTCTCGATGAAGAAGTTCTCGGACGTCAGGAGATACGCCGCGAGCGGATTGTAATCCTTGCTGACGAAGCGGAACCCGAGATAACCGACCCCGAACAATGGGTGCGCGAGAAAGACCCTGGACGAAGCCTGCCAGGAGAGCACGCGGATGAGCGACGAGTAGGCCTCGAAGCTGCCCTTCTGCAGGGTTAGCGTCCGCAGCATGCGAGTCCGGAACTCCTCGGGCAGCAGCGGGAAGAGCGCGACCACTCCGAGCGGCAGCAGCCAGAGCGAGCGCCGCCCCCCCCGCAAGCTGTGAGTCGCGACCAGGATCAGCCACGCGAGGAGCCCGCTGCGGGAGAGCGTGAGCATGAGCAGGGCCAGGCACCCGACGAGGACCAGCACCGTCCCGACGCGGCCGATCGGCATGGCGAGGATCAGGGCCGTCCCAAGCACGCACGCCATGGCCAACTCGTTCGGGTTGGTCACAGTCCAGCCGCCGATACCGACACTCCACGAGGCGCCGCCGCGAGTCGACGGATCGCCCAGCACCCATACCGCGCCGGCGCGCGGGACGTCGGCCAGCACCATCGTCAGGGAGTTCAGCACGAGCGCGAGTGCGAGTCCGATCAGCACCGCGTTGCGGGCGAGGCGTAGCTGCGCGGGAGTGCGGATCAGGCGCCCCATCAGGAAGAAGAACAGCGCGCCGGAGAACGACCGCGAGAGCACGAGCAGCGAGTCGAGGGCATCGAACGGGCGACCTGAGAGTCCGAGGACGATGAGCGAAAGGATCGCCACCGCGTAGTACACGAGCGCGCCGCGCTGGATCGAGTGGAGCGCCCGATCCCCGACGCTCGCCCCGCCGCCGCGTGGCACCGCATTCGTCCAAAACCATGCCCCGAACAGCGCCGCCGGCAGGATCAGGTCGATCGGATTGACGCCCCGGCCTTCGGTGATGGGCACCGCCGGGAAGAGCGAGACCTGCGCCATGATCAGGTAGAGCGCAATCCGCGGTGACGCCAGGAGCAGGGCGAACATGCCCAGGGAGAGCAACCCGAGACCGGCGAGCGCGATCGGGCCCAAGTCGCCGCTGACCGCGACGCCACCAGCGACGGCGGTCAGCACGAGCAGCACGGGGAGGGCGATCACCTTCCAGCGGGTTTCCGAAGATCGAGTGAGCAGGCCGTTCATCGAGTCCTCAGAGCTCCCCGGAACCACCGGATGTCCACCAGACCGAGAGGCGCTGCGAGCGGAATTCCGGCCAGGCCCAGCGGAAGAACACCACGGCGGCGATGACGCCGCAGGTCGCGGCGAGCAGGCCTGGCGCTCGCGGAAAGAATCGGCCGCACGCGAGGACAGCCAGCCAGGCGCCCAGGTTGGCGAGCATCGGCGCGGTGATCAGTCGCCACGACACGTTCCATTTCCAGTGCGCGATGAGCATGTAGACCATGAGCATCAGGAGATACGAGCCGCCCACGGCGATGCTCGCGCCACGTGCGCCGGCGTGATCGAACCCGGCGCCCATGAGCCCGAGGAGCGTGAGCGCCCAGGCCGCGTTCACGGCCACGCCGTACCATACCTCGCCGCGCCCCAGGATGGTCGCCCCAAACATGGTGGCGAGACCGATCATGCCTGAGGCCGCGGCCAGCCCGGCCATCGCGCCGCCCGCCGGGGCCAGGGGCGCGCCGAAGACCAAGCCGGGCAACCATGCGCTCAGCCCGGCGACCACCATACAGAGCGGCAGGTTGATCCCGGTCACACGCCGGAAGGCGCGGCCGAGCGAGGCGTCGAAGTTCGGATAGCCAAGCTTCCCGGCGTGGGCGACCGACGGGAGGAACGCGGTCGCGGCTGCCAGTGGCACGAGCGCCAGACCCTGCACGACGGTGTCCGCGGCCTGGTAGTAGCCGGCCTCCCCCACACCGCCGCTGCGGGTGACGATCACGCGCATCCACGAGAGGGCGCCCAGCGCGAGCACGTTCGAGAGCAACAACGGTCCCGCGAACGCGAGTAACCGTCGGAGCGTCGCAGCCGGGCGCCCGGAGCTGCCCGGCGGCTCGACCGCCCCGCGACGCCGCAGCGCGCGACCCACCGCGACCAGGAGAACGGAGACTGCCGTCAGGCGAATGCCCGCTCGCACCACCAGCATCGTGGTCAGGTCGCGCAGCGCGGCCAGGGTCCCGACGAGGACGTCCGTGACCGCGACCAGCACGCCCCAGCGCGTCTGCCAGCGGAACCAGCGCAGGCCCTGCTGGGCGCCCTCGGCCCACACGTACAGGCTCGAGGCTGCCGCGAACACGCCGGCGCCCACGAGGACCATCGACAGGCGCGCATCGCCGTAGACGCGCGTGGCCAGCATCGGCGCGAGCAGCGCGAGCGCCAGGCCGGTGATCGTTCCGCCGATCCCCACTGCCCAGGCGCTGGTGCGCACGATCCCGAGCGCGTCCTGCGGGGATGGCGCCTTCGGCAATTCGCGGCCGACCGCCGTGGCGAGGTTCATCCCGCCCACCAGGCTGGCCAGTGCGGCGACCTGGAGCGCGATGCCGAACGCGCCGATGCCCCAAGTACCGAGAAGGCGCGCGACGATCACCGACAGGACGAACGCGCCCGCGCGAATCGCGACCAGGTAGAGCAGCGACCAGAACGCGTCCCTCCCGATACCGCCCGCGGGCCGTTTCACGGGCGCTCGAACTTGCGGGAGGATGGAACTTGACGTCCGGGCTGGCGGGGATCCAAATGACCGCGAAAGCGCCAGGCTCGACGTCCCACCTCGAGGTTCCAGCCACCATGCCCCTGCTCACGCTCGATCAGATTCGCGCGGATCTGCGATGCCCCCGCTGCGTTGCGCCGCTCGCGACCGTGGAGCAGGGGCTCGCCTGCACCGGCCCCTGTGACCTCGCCAGCCGGGAACCGTTCCCGATCCTCGACGGGCTGCCGCTCCTCGTCGACTTCGAGCGGAGCGTGTTGCAGAGGGAGCGCTACTTCGCCCGTGCGGGCGCAAGCGAAATCGATCGCGGGGCGATCGCCCCGGCCCGCGGCCTGCGCGGCGCGGTGCGAGACCTGCTCGAGCCGCCGAACCGCATCGCGCGGTCCAACGCCGAACGGGTGCTTCGCCTCGCCGCAGACCTGGCGCCACGTCCGCGAGTGCTCGTCATCGGGGGCGGGCGCGCGACCCCCGGTGTCGAGGCCCTGTACGAGCGGCCGGAGGTCGACTTGGTCGGTTTCGACATCTACCGCTCGCCGCTGGTGCAGTTCGTCGCCGATGCCCACCAGGTCCCGCTGGCGAACGGGACGATCCATGCCGTGTGGATCCAAGCAGTGCTGGAACACGTACTCGACCCTGCCATCGTCGTGCGCGAAATCCATCGCGTCCTCGCCCCCGGGGGCCTGGTCTACGCCGAGACCCCGTTCATGCAGCACGTCCACGAGGGACCCTACGATTTCACCCGCTTCACGGAGAGCGGCCACCGCTGGCTGTTCCGCGAGTTCGAGCGCATCGACGCGGACGTGGTGGCGGGACTTACGATGCAACTCGCATGGTCCGTCGAAGCCTGGGTCACGGGGTTGACGCGCTCGCGAAACGCCGGGGCGTGGGCGCGCCGGCTGGTGTACGGCATGCGCGTGTTCGATTCGTGGATCCCGCGCGCATACCATGTCGACGGCGCGTCGGGTTTCTACTTCCTGGGACGTCGGTCGGAAACGCCGCTCACGCCGATCGAGGCCATCGAGCAGTACCGGGGAGCCCAGAAGCCGCCGTCGGGGAACTGAGGGACGCGGTGGCACGCCTCTAACTCTGGCGAAGTCCGGCCCGCTCCAGGTCCTCGCGCGCGCGTACCGTCATCCAGGCCGTGCCCAGGATCAGGGCCACGCCGGCCGCGACGGCCACGACGAGGCTCTTGCGCGGGCGCGACTTGATCGTCGGCGGGCGCGCGGTGTCGAGCACGGAAATTCCCGACATGGTGCGCTCACGCTCGATCCGCGCCTCCTCGTACTGCGCGGTCAGCAGCGTGTAGACGCGGCGCTGGATCTCGACCTCCAGCGCGAGGCGTGAGGTTTCCTGCTTGAGTCCGGGCAGCCGCCCCATCTCGCCGTCGATCGCCGAGAGTTCCGCGTTGATCGCAGAGAGCGCGGAATTCTCCTTGCCGGCGTAGGATTCCATCCACGCCCGGCGCACCTGCAGCGCCATCTTGCGGGCGAGCAGGTTCGCCGTGCCCTCGACCGCCGCCGCCTCGCTGCCCGCGATCACGCCGTGCGATCGTTCGTAGGCCGAGAGCCGGTTCTCGGCTTCATGCAGGCGCTGCTGGGCGCCGACGAGTTGGGTCTGGAGGAATTGCCCGGCGTCGGCCGCGCGCTGGACCTGGGTCTCGCGATAGACACGGTTGAGACCCGCCACGAGGTCGTTCGCCAGGTTGGCGGCCCGCTGAGGGTCCTGATCCTCGACCTTCAAGGTGAGCACGTGGCTGCGGGCGACGTCGGTCTTCACGTGGAAGCTCATCTCGCGGAGACAGAGATCGAGGTTGTTCTCGCCGTAGACCTTGCGCAGGTCGTACTTCGCGATGATCGGTTCGCGCACGCGTCGGCTATTGAGGATCTCCTCGAACAGGTCCGAGGCCGAGACTCCCGTGATCAGCCCGACTTTGCTGAGCGCAGAGGACTCGATCATGCTCGCCAGCACTCCGAGTCCGGCCGCGCTCTCGTCAGGCGGCAGCAACGTCGTCTCCGCCTGGTACCAGCGCGGAAGGAATGAGACCACCACGAACGCGATCACGCCCGACAGCACGGTGGCGAGGATCGGAAGCGGAGCATCCCGTCGGATCGCGCGCAGCAGGATTTTCAGGACTTCGTTCATGGGCGATCAGCGCCGGAAGGCGAGAACCACGGTCGCGATCGACCCCACGACGAGGAGCGCGTCGCGGAATACACCCCAGGTGTTGACATCCTGTTTCTCGGGTACATAGATGAGGTCCCCCGGCTCGATACGCCCCGCATCCTTGAGCAAGATCGTCTGGCCCGACGTGGCCCTGGTTACCCGGGTCCCTGACTGCCGGGCTCGCCCGGAGTAGCCGCCGACGAGCGCGATGTAATCCCCGCCCTTGAGCGAGGAATCGTAGGTCAGCAGGCCGGGCCACTTGACCTCGCCGCCGACCTGGATCGAGTGGGGACGGCGCTCAACCGAGATCACGTCCCCGGGTTCGAGGCGCACGTCGCGCTCGCGCGCGGAGCGAAATCCCGCGGTCGTGTCCGCGCTGATCAGGTCGAGGTCCACGGTGTGCGTCGCCCTCGCCGAAGCGAGCTTCGTGCGAAAGGTCTGGTACTCATTGTCCGTCATCTCGGCGCGGGTCAGGCGCGACAGGCGATCGAACTCCGGATCGCGGTCGCGCGAATCCGCGGCGCGGCGGACGACCAGCACCGAGTTGCGATTGCCCTCCGGCAGCACCCCGCCGGCGCGCTCCACGAGTTGCGACACGCGGTCGACCCCCTCGACGATCGGGTAGATGCCGGGCCGTAGGACCTCGCCGGTGACCGAGACGTTCCGATCCGTGTGGTAGTCCCCGCGCGCGGCCACGAACAATCGATCGCCCGCCTGGAGACCGAGGTCCGCCGTGCCGGCGGGCGCCGCGAGCTCGACGCGGAGCGTGTCGACCTGCCGGTCATCGCGGAACCGGAGCAGGGTCGCGCGATCGAGCGCTGCCTCCGCGCGGAACGGGCCCGCGAGCGCGAGCAGGTCGGAGAGCCGGTCCCCGGACCGGAATTCGTAGATCCCCGGATAGGCCACCGGGGCATAGATCGCGATCGTGGGACCGCGCCGCGGGACCAGGATGTGATCCCCGTCGAGCACGGACGGATTGTCCGCCGGGTCCCCGGTGCGCTCGAAGCGAACGAGGTCGGCCGTGTGCGTCCCCCCGTCGCGACCGCGTACGACGACGTTGCGGCTCGACGCGCCGTCGAGCAGCCCTCCGGCACGCTCGATCGCCTCCGACACGCGGGTCACGCCCTGGGCGACGATCGAGCCGGGCTGCTTCACCTCGCCGGTGACATAGACCTTGAACTTTCGGAGTCGGACGAGTCGCAACTCGGGCTCGATGCCGCGCGAGCCGCCGTGGAATCGCTCGCGCACCTTCTTGCGAGCCTGCTCCAGCGTGAGACCGGCCACCGGCAGGCGGCCGAAGTCCGGGATCCAGAGATAGCCCTCGGGATCCACCTCGGTCGGCACGTCGAGCGAGACCCGTCCGAGAATGGAGAGCACGAGACCGTCCCCGGGGCCGAGGATATAGCGCGCCGGATCGATCGCCCCCTCCTGGTCGCTGCGCTCGGAGAGCGGAACTCCGGTGCCCCATGGGACGGCAGTGGACGGAGAGCTGATCCCCGCGGGAGAACCATCCGCGTTCGTCGGCGTCATCGGGCTCGTCTGCGCACGGAGCGGACTCGCGGCGCCCACGGACGCGACCAGCACTGCCAGGGCTGCGAGCCGGAGGAACGCCCGTGGGCGGCTCACGCTGGGATGGCCCCGGTTGGAATGCGCATGCTCGAGGTCGAGGTCAATCCCTGGATTCTCCACGATTTCAGGTGGTAACGAGGGCGTTCGCGGAACTCTAGCACGGTCAACCCGAACTTCCAACGCCGGAGCCCCCGCCGTGCGGGCCCCCGAGGGCGCTCCGGTAAACCGAGAGCGTTGCCGCCGCCATGGGTCCGGGGGCGAAGCGGGCGTAGGCGTTTCGTTGCAGGTCGGCGCTCAGGGCTTCCCGCGCGTCCGCGGTCGAGTCCATCATGGCGCCAAGCGCGCGCGCGAGCCCGGGCGCGTCGCCGGGCAGTGGCAGCACGGGCACCGCGGTACCGGCCAACAGCTCGGGGTTTCCGCCGGCCGCGGTCGCCACGATCGGGATGCCAAGCGCCATCGCCTCGACGATCGCGACGCTGCAGGGTTCGTCGCGCGAAGAGTTGATGTAGAACCAAGCGCGGCGCATGCGCTCGGGAGAATCGGAGACCCAGCCGACGAGGTCGATCTGGTCGGCCACGCCGCGCGCGCGCGCAAGCGCCTCGAGCTGCGGGCGATCGGCGCCCTCGCCGGCGATCTGGACGTGCAGGGTCTTGCCTTCGGCGGCAAGGAGGCCAACGGCTTCGATCAGGATGTCGAGGCCCTTCTCGGGCTGAAGGCGGGCCGCGGTGTAAGCGACGCGCGGCTCCGCGGGCGCCGTGCGGGGGCGCGCGGGCTCGAGCAGCAGCGGACAGGAATTGAGGACCACGTCGATGCGGTCCGGCGCGATGCCCGCCTCTGCGATGGCGCGCTCGCGCATGAACGACGAGACCGCGATCACACGGTCATGCGAGCGCAGGGTCCAGCTCTCGATCCCGTCGAACCAGTGCCGGGGATTGCGGCTGCCCGCGCCGGAGCGCCCGAGCTCGTGCAGGGTCGCGACCGCGCGGCGCGCCGCGCCCGACTTGCGCAGGAGCGCGGACCACCATTGCGCGCGCGGGCCGTGCGCGTGCAGCAGGTCGACGTCCTTGAGCGCCGCGGCGGTGCGCCCGAGCCCGAGCAGGCCCGCACGCTGTCGCGGCGCCACGTAGCGAATCTCGTAGCCGAGCGCGGACAAGTGCTCGGTCAGCGGCCCGGGGCCCGGGCAGATCAGGAGCGATTCGACTCCGATCGCGCGCAGGCCCGGGAACAGGACCGAGATGTGAGCCTCGGAGCCCGTGCGCCCGACGACGGGAATAAGGTGGGCGATGCGCAAGGGCGGGGACGACATCAGGCGCCTGCCGAAACTGCCGCGCGCTCGAGCAATCGCCGATATTGCGCGACGTAGTGCTCGGCGCCATGGCGGTGGGAGCGTTCCTGTTCGACCCTCGCCGCCGCGGTCGAGCCGAGCCTCTGCGCAAGCTCGGGCTGTTCCACGAGCCGCACGATGGCGTCCGCGAGCGCCTTAGGGTCGTCGGGGGGCACGAGGAGCCCGTCGACTTCGGTCGCGATGATCTCGGGCAGCCCGCCGATCCGCGTCGCGATCACCGGGCGCCCGCAGGCCTGGCCCTCGAGGGCTGAGATCGACGTCGCCTCCTCCACGCCATGGCTCGGGACCGAGGGCACGATCACGATGTCGGAGCGCCGGTACCAACCCGGGATCCGGTCCTGGGACACCTCCCCGAGGAAACGCAGGGTCGGCGCGGTCGCCCGCCTCTCGTGGAGCGCGAGCAGCTCCGCGCGCTGACCGCCGTCGCCCGCGACGACGATCGCGACCGGGGCCCCGCGGTCCTGGAGGATCCGGGCGGCTTCCACCGCGACGTGCACGCCATTCTTCGGCACCAGGCGCCGCGGACAGAGCACGACCTTCCGCTCCCCGATCCAGGACTCGACCTCGTCGGGGAATCTCATGAGCTCGACTCCGGGGTGAAATCGGCGCGTGTCGACGAAGTTCGGGATCACCGGCACCTCGCCCTGCCGTCCGAAGCCGCGGACGTACTCCGCATGGGGCTGGTCCACCGAAATCACGAGGTCGGCGCCCTGGTAGGCGACGCGTTCCATCCACCTCATGTAGCCGACATTCGGGTGCCCGGGGCCGAGACCCGAACTCATCGAAAGTTCGAGCGAGATCGGACCATGGATCGTGATCACGACCGGCGTTCGGCCGGCTTCAGCGCGCGCCGGAAAATAGGTCATGGGCTCCTGCACGTGGATCACATCCGGCGGGTGAGGACCCCTGAGGATGCGGCGCACGCGTCCGCGCAGCAGGAAGCTGGAGACCGGGATCAGCCAGCGATGGCCGAGCCCCGGGGAGAACCGGTTCAGGATGCGATGCCCCCCCGCGGCGACGGCGCGCTCGGGGCGGCTCAGCGCGGCCCAGTCGATGAGCTCGACCCGGCACCCGATTTCCTCGAGGCCGGCACGCAGGATCTCGACGTGGGACCGCTTGCCCCCGACATCGATCTGCTCCGTCATCAGGAGGACCGTGGGTTGCCCGTCGAGCTTCAGGACCGGATCCCCGTCGTCAGCACCTTCCGCTGGCCGTACATCTTCTCGTAGTAAGCCCGGAACTCGCCGGCCTTGATCGGCTCCCACCAGTCGCGGCGCTGCTGGTACCACGCGATCGTCTGCGCGATGCCGGCCGCGAAGTCGATCTGCGCGCTCCAGCCGGTGCGCTTGCCCAGCTTCGAGCTGTCGAGCGAGTAGCGGCGATCGTGGCCCGGGCGGTCCTCGACGTGGCGGATGAGCGAGGCCGGCTTGCCCGTGGCCTTGAGGATCGTGTCGGTGATCGTCAGCACGTCGAGTTCGTTGCCGGCGCCGATGTTGAAGGTCTCGCCCTCGACGCCGTTCGCCTCGAGCAGCAGCGCGATCGCCGCGCAATGGTCGTCGACGTGGATCCAGTCGCGCAGGTTCTTGCCCGAGCCGTAGACCGGCAGCGGCACGTCCTCGAGCGCGTTGGTGACGAACAGCGGGATCAGCTTCTCCGGGTACTGGTAGGGCCCGTAGTTGTTCGAGCAGCGCGTGATCACGACCGGGAAGTCGTAGGTCGCGAAATACGCGTAGGCGAGCCGGTCGCCGCCGGTCTTCGCCGCGGCGTACGGGCTGCGCGGCACGAGCGGCGACTCCTCGGTCGCGGGGTCTCCGAGGATCTCGCCGTAGACCTCGTCGGTCGAGACCTGGACGAAGCGCGCGACGCCTCTGCGTTTGGCCTCCTCGAGCAGCACGAACACGCCGTAGGTGTCGGTGAGGACGAACGAGCCCGGGTCGTCGATCGAGCGGTCGACCATCGACTCGGCGGCGAAGTTGACGACGTGCGTCACGCCCTCCATCGCCTGGGCGACGGCCTTGGGGTCGCGGATATCACCGTGCTGGAACGTGAGGCGTGACGGATCGCTCATGTCCTCGAGGTTCTTCATGTTGCCCGCGTAGGTCATCGCGTCGAGCACGTGCACGCGCGCACCCGGCCAGCGTGCCAGCGCCATGCGCGCGAAGTTCGAGCCGATGAAGCCCGCGCCCCCGGTGACCAGGAGGCGCGCGCCGTTGAGGGCGTCAGCCATCCTTGCGGCTCCAGTCGTAGGGAATGTCGTTCTCGTGCGGGTGGATCCGGAACTCGTCGGGCTCGGTGTAGTGGTACGGGTGGGACGGCGTGTTGATCAGCATGCCCCCCATCGGCTCCATGCCCTTCATGCCGTGCGCCACGCCCGGCGGGATCCGTACCAGCACCGGGTTCTTCTCGCCCATGAAGAACTCGTTGACCTCGCCCTTGGTGGGCGAGCCGTCACGCATGTCGTAGAGCACGACCTTCATCATGCCCGAGACGATCACGAAGTGGTCCCACTGGACCTTGTGGTAGTGCCACCCCTTGACCACGCCGGGATACGCCACCGAGCAGTAGACCTGGCCGAATGACTGGAAAAAGGGGTCGTCGACGCGCAGCATCTCCATCAGGTATCCGCGCTCGTCGGCGATCACCTTGAGCGGCTTGACCACGACGTCCTGGATGAGCTTCATCGCGTCCCCTTCTTCAGCGTGCCCTGGCCCACGCCGACGTAGGTGAGCCCGGCGGCCCGCGCCTCGTCGGCATCGAAGATGTTGCGCAAGTCGAGCAGCACCGGGCGGCGCAGCGCGCGCTTCATCTTGCGCAGGTCGAGCGTGCGGAACTCGTTCCACTCGGTGAGCAGCATCGCGCAGTCGGCGCCCTTGAACGCCGCGTAGGCGTCATCCGCGAACGCGATCCTGCGGCCGATCGGCAGCCGCCCGACGTGCGTCATGCCCATCGGGTCGTAGGCGGTGACCGAAGCGCCCGCGCGCAGCAAGCCGGCCATGATGTCGAGCGCCGGCGCCTCGCGGATGTCGTCGGTGTTGGGCTTGAACGTCAGGCCGAGGATCGCCACGCGCTTGCCCCTGAGCGAGCCGAGCGCGGCCTTCGCCTTCGCGACCATGTTGGTCTTCTGCCGCGCGTTGACCTCGACCACGGTCTCGACCAGGCGGAACGGCACGCCGGCCTTGCGCGCAAAACTCGCGAGCGCGAGCGTGTCCTTGGGGAAGCACGACCCGCCGTAACCCGGCCCCGCGTGCAGGAACTTCGGCCCGATGCGGCGGTCCTGCCCCATCGCCCTCGCCACGGTCTGCACGTCGGCACCGACGACCTCGCACAGGTTCGCAACCTCGTTGATGAACGAGATCTTGGTCGCGAGGAACGCGTTCGACGCGTACTTGATCAGCTCCGCGGTCTCGAGATTGGTCACCGTGATCGGGGTCTCCAGGAGATAGAGCGGCTCGTGCAGCTCGCGCATGAGCTTCTCGGCGCGCGGCGTCTCGGCGCCGACCACGATCCGGTCCGGGCGCATCGAGGTCTCGATCGCCGAGCCCTCGCGCAGGAACTCGGGATTCGACGTGACGTCGATCACGGCGCGCTTGCCGGCCTTCTTCTGCATCGCCTTCCACAGGCGGCGGGCAGTGCCCACGGGTGCGGTCGACTTCTGCACCACGACCTTGTAGCCGGTCACGGATTTCGCAATGGTTTCCCCGGCGGCGAAGATCGCCGACAGGTCGGCCGAGCCGTCCTTCAAAGGCGGCGTGCCCACGGTGATGAAGATCACGTCGGCCCAGCGTGCCGCGGCGGCGAGGTCGGTGTCGAACGAGATCCGCCTCGCGTGCCGGTTGCGATCGACCAGCTCCTCGAGGCCCGGCTCGAAGAACGGGATCTCCCCCGCCGACAGCCGCGCGATCTTCGACGCGTCGACGTCGACGCAGCGCACCTCGTTGCCGAAATCCGCGAGGCACGCGCCCGTCACCAGGCCCACGTATCCCGTTCCCACGACCGCGACCCGAATCATGAACCTCCCGTCCGCGAGGCGGCCTCCTCGCGGCGAGCGCCGTCGAGCAGGGCCTCGAATGTCTCCTTGAGCGCGTGGCGCGGCGCGAACCCGAGCGCGGACAATCGCGCCGGGTCTCCCACCACGTAGGTCAAATCCGCGGGCCGCAGCCGCGCGGGATCCTCCACCACCTCGATCGGCGCCTGCGCGCGCGCGGTCAGCATGCGCAGCGCGTCGCCCAGCGCGACCCCTGTGCCGCTCGCCACGTTGTAGGCGGCGCCGCTTTCCCCGCGCTCGAGCAGCGCGAGGTAGGCCCGCGCCACGTCGCGCACGTCGGAGTAGTCGCGCACCGGCGACAGGTTGCCGACCGCCAGCTTGAACGGCCCCGCCTCGCCCCGGGCGTGCCGCGCCTCGGCCGCCGCGACCTGCCGCGCCCACGACGCGAGCGCGAACGCCGGGCCCTGGCCGGGGCCGGTGTGGATGAACGAGCGCGCGATGATCACGCGCATGCCGTAGCCCCGCGCATACGCCTGCGCCAGCGCCTCGGCCGCGGCCTTGCTCGCGCCGTACGGGCTGACCGGCGCGATTACATCGTGCTCGCGGGCCGGCTGCCCCTCGCGCAACCGCCCGTACACTTCGGACGAGCTCACGATCAATATCGGGCCCGCGAAGCGCGCGGCGCGCGCGGCCTCGAGCAGCGCCAGCGTGCCGCCCGCATTGGCCGCGAACGTGGCCGCAGGATCCTCGAACGAGCGCGCCGCCGAGGCCTGCCCGGCGAGGTGCACGATCGCGTCCGCGCCCCATCCGAGCGCGGCGGCGCCGCCTGACGGGCCCTCGGTCACGTCCCAGCGCGCGTAGCGCTCGAGCGCCGCGTCGCCCTCGAGCGCCGCGGGCGGCAGGGCCTCGAGGCTGACGCCCCAGGCGCGACCGCCGGCGGCGCGCACCGCGTGCGCGAGGTGCGGGCCGACGAACCCGCCCACGCCGGTGATCAGGACGTTCATGGCGGGAGCGGGCCCGGCCGCTGGGCTCAGACCGGCACGCGCGCGGGCTCGGCGCGGCGCCAGTACTCGAGCATGTCGGCGAGCGTGCGCTCGAACGGGATCGTGGGCTGCCACCCCGTGGCGTCGTGAAATTTCGAATAGTCGCCGAGCAGCACCGGCACGTCCGAGGGGCGCAGCCGCGCCGGATCCTCGCGCACCTCGATCTTGACCTTGGTCATGGTCAGGAGCAGGTCGAGCATGTCCTTGATGCGCCACGCCGTCCCGGAGCAGATGTTGTAGACCTCGCCGGCTTCGCACTTCTCGAGCGCGAGCCAGTAGGCGCGCACCATGTCGCGCACGTCGGTGAAGTCGCGCCGGGCCTCGAGGTTGCCGACGTGGATCACCGCGGGCTTGAGGCCGCGCTCGATGTCCGCGATCTGCTTCGCGAAGTCCGAGGCCACGAACACCGGGCCGCGCCGCGGGCCCTCGTGGTTGAAGCCCCGGGTGCGCACGGCGTCGGTCTGGTAGGACATCCAGTACTGGTACGCCAGCAGGTCCTGCGCGACCTTGCTCACCGCGTAGGGCGAGAGCGGGCGCAGCGGGTTGGTCTCCTTGATCGGGAGCTCGTTCTCGTAGACCATCCCGTATTCCTCGCTCGAGCACGCGATCTGGATGCGCGGCGAGATGCCGATCCTGCGGCACGACTCGAAGATGTGGAGCTGGCCGAGGACGTTCGTGGTCAGGCTCTCGGTCGGGGCCTTCCACGAGGTCGGCACGAACGACTGCGCGGCGAGATGGAAGATCCACTCGGGGCGGATCTGTTCGAGGGTCTCGCGCGTGGACTCGGCGTCGCGCAGGTCGCACTCGACGAGCCGGATCCGGTCGCGGAAGTGCTCGATGTTCTCGGTGCGGCTCCGCCAGCGCTGGATGCCCCAGATCTCGGCGTCGCCGCGCTCGAGCATGTAGTCGACGAGGTGGCTTCCGGCGAAGCCGGTGACGCCGGTGACCAGCACGCGCCGCATCAGGTCGTCCTTTCGCGAAACCGAATCCAAAGTCGGGAGGGCGCCTCAGGAAGCCAGGACAGGCCTGCAGGATAGGGGCGGCGCAGCCCGAGGGTCAATCGCTTTCTGGCGGCCTATCTCGCATTGTGACTTGGATTTAAGGCGGGTTCAACGGGCTTCGCCGGCGCGTCTCAGGCATTCCTCGTAGAAGCTCACGAGATCGGGCATCTCCAGGCTCGCCGCAAGCGCGCGAACTCGCGGATCGAGGTAGGCGCGATCGAGCACGTGCCCCTGCCTGCGAATCAGGCGCTCGGCATCCGTCCGGTCCACCGGCCGCTCGGACCCGATCTTGTGAAGAATCAGGTCCTCGGCGGTGCAGAAGCGCACCGCGCGACCTTGGACTTGCCGGCTCACCGCCCGCGCGACCGCTTCGCGTTCGTAATCGAGTCCACCCCAGATCAGGTCGATCGGAATACCGGACCGGGTGCGGATCGGAATGACATGCGTTTGCCGGACGAACTCGAGGGGCTCCGGCGCTCGAGGGTCGAACCGGCCCGCCATTCCGGCAAGCAGGTCGGGGAGCCGGGATTCTTCGGCCAGGAACGTGACATCGACGTCCTCGGTCAGGCGAGCTTCACCCCACTGCAGGTTCGCCAGTCCGCCGATCACCATGTAGGGCAGGTCGTGCCGCTCGAGGAACTCGACGACCTCGAGCAGGGCGGATTCGAGCTCGGTCAAGGCAACTGCCCCAAGCCGGCGAAACCCCGCCTGAGTCGGGCGATCCGGCGCCAGTGCTCCTCCTGGGAGTCGCGCGTGGGCCAGTCCGGGTTGGTCTGCCGGGCAAGAGCCCATGCCTCCCCGAACCACCGCAAATCGCGCGCGGGATCCCGCGGCACGCGCGCGCGCTCCGCCTCTTCCCAGTCGTTGAAGATGCGCCAGCGTGCTCTCGCATCGCGTCGCTGCGGATCCATTGCCTGCCCCCTTCGGTCGATGGCCGAACCAGCGTAGCACGCCTTCTCGTCAGCGGTGCTTCCGACGGCGCCTGGACTTCTTCACCGGGGCCGGGCGCGGCTTGGAAGGCTCCCGCCCCACCACGAACGTCGCGTCCAGCCGGCCTGTGATCTCGTCGAGGAACCGTCCCCCCGGTCGCCCGCGGGCGACGTCGCCCCGGGCCCCGGCGAGCGCGGTGCGCGCCAGCTTCGAAGCCTGCCAGCCGGCCCAGGTCGGGCCCTCGGCGAGCGCCGCGCGGGTGCGGGTGTAGGCAAGCGCGCGCCGGGCGGTCACGCCCGATTCCGCGGACAGATCGGCGGCGAGCGGCGCGAGGCGCTCGCTCCACTGGCGCCACGACTCGTAGCCCGGCGCGCCGGTGCCGCCGCTGACGAACGTGATCGAGTCGGCGGTCCCGATCTGGGGCAGGAGTTCGGCCAGGGCGCCGGGCAGGAGCGTGCGCGACGCCTGTTCCTCGGGCGTCAGGAACAGGCCGGTCGGCGGCGCGATCGGGGCGGGCCCGGGCAGCTTGACGAGCGAGTCGGCGAGCAGAGAATCGGCGCGGCGGGTGTAGGTCGGCGCGCGCAACAGCGGCTCGGGGAGCGGCCCGGGCAGCGGACCGGGCAGTGGTTGGGACGCGGGCGCGCGTGGAAACGAACCCAGGCCACCTCCATCGGGCCGCAGCGGCTTGAGCAGCCAGTCCGACGCGTCGCAAGTGCTGTCGGCGCGCACGGTCACGGTGCCGCTCGCGGCCTCGTAGCCCACGGCCGCGATCGAGACGCCGTAGAGCCCCGGCGCGAGCGCGCCGAGATCGTAGCGCCCGAGCGAGTCGGTCACCGCGAAGCGCCCGGCCTCGGGGATCACGACGTTCACGCCGGCGAGCGGGCGCTGCAGCGTGCGCACCACGCCGCGCACCGTGGGCGTGGCCGTCGCGGCCAGCGCCGGGCCGGCGGCAGCAATCACGAGGACGCAAGCCAGCGCTCGGCGGATCACGCGCGCGCCACCTGCCAGAATGTTCGCCACGCCACACGCGGGTCCGGGGCCTCGGTCACGGCGCGGCCGACCACGAGCCAGTTCGCTCCCGCTTCGAGCGCGGCCTGGGGCGTGACCACGCGCACCTGGTCCTGCGCGCCGGCCCCCGCCGGCCGCGTGCCGGGAACGACCAGGAGCGGCGCATCGCCGTAGCGGCGGCGCAAGCCGCCGACCTCGGACCCGGCGCACACGAGGCCGGGCGCGCCGGCGGTCAGCGCCTCGGCGGCGAGCGCTTCGACCAGGCTCGCGACCGGGCGATCGGTCGGGAAGCTCGCCGGCAGCCGTCCCTCGCCCAGGCTCGTGAGCACGGTTACCGCGAGGATGCGCGTGCGCCCCGCGCTCGCCTCGGCGGCGGCTTCGACCGCCGCGCGCACCATCGCCGCGCCCCCGGCCGCGTGCACGGTCAGCAGCGACGCGCCGAGGCGGCCCGCGGCGCGCGCGGCGCCGGCCGCGGTGTTCGGGATGTCGTGCAGCTTGAGGTCCAGGAACACGCGCTTGCCGCGTCCGACCAGCTCGCGCACCACGCCCGGGCCCTCGCTCGTGAACAGCTCGAGCCCGACCTTGTAGAACGTGACCTCCTCGCCGAGCGCGCTCACGAGGCGGTCGGCGTCGGGCCACGACGGGCGGTCGAGTGCGACGATGCCGGGCGGCATGCCGCCGGGGGTCAGGTCCATGCGTCCCCCGCTCCCGCCACGCGCACCGTGCGCACGAGGTCCTGGATGCGGGCCACGCCGCGCGCGCGGCACCACTCGGCGATCCCGCGGGCGACGCGCACCGGCGCGTCGGGCCGTGCAAAGCTCGCGGTGCCGACCTGCACGCAGGCCGCTCCCGCGACCAGGAACTCGAGCGCGTCGGTGGCGGTCAGGATGCCGCCCATGCCGATGACCGGAATCTTCACCGTGCCCGAGACCTCGTACACCTGCGCGAGCGCGAGCGGCTTGATCGCCGGGCCCGACAGCCCGCCCGTGGCGCGGCCGAGCAGGAACTCGCGGCGCTCGAGGTCGATCGCGGTGCCGACGAACGTGTTCACCAGCGACACCGCGTCCGCGCCGCCGGCCTCGCACGCGCGGGCGAGCGCGCCCGGATCGGTCGCGTTCGGCGTGAGCTTCGCGATCAGGGGCCGCGCGGTGAGCGCGCGCAGCTTCCGGATCGTGGACTCGAGCCGGTGCGTGTCGGCCCAGTAGCGCGCGCCGCCCCTCGCCACGTTCGGGCACGAGAAGTTGATCTCGTAGCCCGCGCACGGCGCGGCCTCGAGCGCGCGCACGAGGCGCACCAGCTCCCCTGGCGTCTCGCCGCCGAGACTCGCCACGATCGCGGTCGGCACGAGCTCGAGGCGCGGCAGTTTCTCCGAGAGGAACGCCTTGAGCCCCACGTTCTCGAGCCCGATCGAGTTGAGCATGCCCGAGGGCGTCTCGACCATGCGGTGGGGCGGGTTGCCCGCGCGCGGCTGGAGCGTCACCGTCTTGGTCACGATGCCGCCCAGCCGATCGAGCGCGTAGCGCGATCCGAACTCGTCGCCGTAGCCGTACGTGCCCGAGGCCGCGAGCACCGGGCCCTGCAAGCTCAGCGTGCCGATCCGGACCGAGAGCTCGGTCGCCTTCACGGGGGTGTCCGTCGCCGGGCTCACCGCGCGGGCTCCGCGGCGAAGATCTCGTCCTCGTCGCCGGGCACGTACGCGCCGGCCGGCGTGGCGTCCCGGTCGCGCGCCCAGTCGACGCACGCGGCCGGGACGACCGGGCCTTCAAGACACGAGACGAGATACGCGGCGTTCTGCCCCGGGCGCGGGCGCGGCCCGGCCGGGTCGCGCGGCACCATGCACGAGCGGCAGATGCCGGTGCCGCATGCCATGTGGGCCTCGATCGACACGTCGACCGGCACGCCGAAGCCCGCGCCCATCGCGCCCGTGGCCTCCAGCAGGCCGTGCGGGCCGCAGGCGTGGATCGCGGCGCCGGGCTGCGCGAGCGCCTCGCCGAGCTCGGGCTCGTGGGCGAACAGCTCGAGCACGCGGCCCTTGTGACCGCGCGAGCCGTCCTCGCTCGCCGCCCACACGCGCGAGCGGGTGAGACGCGCGCCCATCTCCTCGGGGCCGGCCCAGTCAAAGGCGCTCTTCGCGCCCACCAGGAATTCGCACGAGCGCCCGCGCGCCTCGAGCCACTCGGCGAGGAACACCAGCGGCGCGGTGCCCCGCCCGCCGCCGACGAGCAGCGCGGGCCCCTTGTGCCCGGCGTCGAAGCCGCGACCGAGCGGACCGAGCACGGTCCACGTGCCGCGGGTCGCGCGCGACATCAGGTCCGTGCCGCGCCCGACCCTCGCGTAGAGGATGCCGAGCAGCCGGCTCTCGCCGTCCTTCACGCAGCGCGCGATCGAGAACGGCCGCGGCAGCAGCAGTCCCGCCGCGCGCGAGAGGTGCGGGGCAAGCATCACGAACTGTCCGGGAGCCGGCTCGGGGAACGTGCCCGGCACGCGCAGCATCGCCCAGTGGAGGCGCGTGCCGGGGAGCGGGGCGTTGCTCACGACCTCGGCGTCGACCTCGATGAACGCGGTGCGCACCGCCTCGGGCGCGCGCAGCGGCCGGGCCATCAATCGACCTTCAGGTGGCCGGCGGCGGTGTCGGGCTTCGCCGGCACCGGGGGCTGGCCGGCCGCGCGCACGGAGTCCGCGCGCGCCCGCAGCGCCTGGGCGCGCGCGGAATCGGCCGGCGACATCGGGGGCGCGGGCAGCGTCTTCGGCGCGGCCGCCGCCTTGCTCGCGCGCGGCGCGGCCACCGGCGGCGGCGGGATGTAGAGCGGGTTGCCGGGCACCATCGGGAACTGCATCGCGCTGCCCACGAGCCGCTCGGCCGTGTACGTGGTGTCGTTCGGGTTCGCGAGCACCCGCGCGGCGGCCTTCGCCTCGTTCGACTCGGGGTAGTGGGCAACCAGCGCCTCGAACGCCGTCTTCGCCTCGGCGGGCCGGCCGAGACGCCGCCCGAGCACCCAGCCGCGGGCGTAGGCCGCGCGCGGCGCGAGCGGACTCTTCGGGTGCTCCTGCTCGAGCTTCGTGTACTCCTCGAGCGCGCGGTCGGGCTTGCCGAGCTGGAACAGGTAGTGCTCGGCCTGACGCATCGAGGCCTCGGCCGCGCGGCCGTCGGCCGTGGTGTCGCGCGTCGCGGACAAAGTCTCGGCGAGCCGCGCCAGGTTGTCGCGGCGCGCGCGCGCCTGCAGCGCGAACGGCGAGCCCGGCGCCTGCTCGGCCACGCGGTCGTAGGACTTGCCGGCGCCGTCGAAGTCGTCGCGCACGACCTCCAGCAGGTAACCGGTGCGGAACAGCGCCTCGGCTGCGTAGGCGGTGCGCGGATAGTCGTCGACCACGTTCTTGAGCTCGACCAGCCCGCGATCGACGTCCCCCGAGAGCGCGAGTGCGCTGCCGTAGCGCAAGCGCGCGCGGGCGCGGCCGTCATCGGTGCGCGAATCGCGCAGGAGCTTGAGGTAGGCGTCCGCCGCATGCGCGTAGTCGCCGGCGGCCTCATCGCAATCGCCGGCCCGGAGGCGCGCCTGGAGGCGCAACTGCTCGGTCGGCGCGCGCTCGGCGACGCGGCTGAACTCGACGCGCGCGCCCGCGTAGTCGCGCTGCACGAACAGGGCCTCGGCGAGCTTGAGGCCCGCGTCGTAACCAAGCTGGCCCTTCCTGCCGGCGAGCTCACGCAGGTCGGGCAGCGCGCGCGCGGGCTGCTTGACCAGGAGGTAGAGCGTGGCGCGCCTGAGCCGCGCCTCGTCCCTCAGCTTGAAGCTGGGGTACGTGGTGAGCGTGGAATCGTAGAGCGCGAGTGCGTCGACCGTGCGGTGGTCGCGATCGGCCGCGACGCCGGACCAGTACGTCGCCTGGTCGCGCAGCTCGCTCCCGGGAAAGTTCGTGTTCAGCTCGTCGAACTTCTCCTGCGCGCCCGAGTAATCGCCCTTCGCCAGCATCGAGCGCCCGATCAGCAGCATCGCGTCGTCCACCCACTTGCTCTTCGAGTAGTCGACCACGATCCTGGTCGCGCCCTCGATCGCCTTGTCGTACAACGCGGCCTGGCCCGCGTTCGCGCGCGCCTCGGGGTCTTCGACCTGCTGCCGGCGCTGCAGCTCGGCGCCGTCGAAGTTCTTCTTCGCCGCGTAGAACGTGTTGAAGTAGGCGCAACCGCAGATCGACAGCGCGAGCCCGGACGCCAGGGCAGCCGCGCCCACGCGCGGCGAGAGCTTCATCGCGTCTCCTGCAGCGCGCTCGCGTCGAGCGGGCCCTTCGCCATCGCGTCGATGCCCGAGACCGCCGCCAGCGCGCCCGCGATCGTGGTCACGGTCGCGACGCCGTGGCGCAGCGCGGCGGCGCGGATCGCGCGCTCGTCGTACTGCGAGTCGCGGCCGAGCGGCGTGTTGATCACGAGCGTGACCACGCCCGAGGCGATCAGGTCGACCACGTCGGGCTTGCCCTCGTGCACCTTGAACACGACCTCGCACTCGAGCCCGTTGAGCGTGAGGAAGCGCGCCGTGCCGCGCGTCGCGAGCAGGCGGAAACCCAGGTCCGAGAGCCGCTTCGCCATGAAGATCACCGAGCGCTTGTCGTCGTCCTTGACCGACAGGAACGCCGCGCCCGAGGTCGGCAGGCCCTCGCCCGAGCCGAGCTGCGCCTTCGCGAACGCGCGGCCGAAGTCGCGGTCGCGGCCCATGACCTCGCCGGTCGACTTCATCTCGGGGCCGAGCAGCGCGTCCTCGCCCGGGAAGCGCGCGAACGGCAGCACGGGCTTCTTGATCGAGACGCCGATCGGCTCGGGGGCGCAGGTGGCGCCGATCTCCTCGAGCGTCTTGCCGACGGCGGCGAGCGCGGCGAGCCGGGCGAGCGGCCAGCCGATCGCCTTCGCCACGAACGGCACGGTACGCGACGCGCGCGGGTTCGCCTCGATGATGTAGATGCGCTCGCCCTTGACCGCAAACTGCACGTTGAGCAGCCCGCGCACGTGCAGCGCGCGCGCGAGCGCGAGCGTGATCTCGCCGATGCGGCGTACGTGGTCCTCGCCCAGGGCGTAGGGCGGGATCACGCACGAGGAGTCGCCCGAGTGGATGCCCGCCTCCTCGATGTGCTCCATCACCGCGGCAACCACGTAATGCTCGCCGTCGCCGAGCGCGTCGACGTCGACCTCGATCGCGTCCTCGAGGAACTTGTCGAGCTGGAGCGGCGCCTCGGGCGAGACCGCGAAGCCCTGCGCGAGCACGGCCTCGAGCTCGGCCGCGCCGTAGACCACGCGCATGCCGCGTCCGCCGAGCACGTAACTCGGCCGCACCAGCACGGGCCAGCCGAGCGTCTCGGCGGCGTGCACGGCCTCGGAGGCGCTGATCGCGGTCGCGCTCGCGGGCTGGAGCAGGCCGAGCTCCTCGACCAGCGCGCTGAAGCGGCGGCGATTCTCGGCCCGGTCGATGTCGTCGAAGCTCGTGCCCAGCAGCGGCACGCCGGCCTCGGTGAGCGCGCGCGCGAGCTTGAGCGGCGTCTGGCCGCCGAGCTGGACGATCACGCCCAGCGGCCGCTCGACCTCGACCACGTTCATGACCTCCTCGAACGTCAGCGGCTCGAAGTAGAGCCGGGTCGAGGTGTCGTAGTCGGTCGACACGGTCTCGGGGTTCGAGTTGACGAGGATGACCTCGTAGCCCGCCTCTTTGAGCGCCTCGGCCGCCTGCACGCAGCAATAATCGAACTCGATGCCCTGCCCGATGCGGTTCGGGCCCGAGCCGAGGATCAGCACGCGCGGGCCGGGGCCCGGGCGCGCCTCGCTCTCGTCCTCGTAGGTCGAGTAGAAGTACGGCGTCTCGGCGGCGAACTCGGCGGCGCAGGTGTCGACCGCCTTGAAAGTCGCGTGCATGCCGAGCCCGAGACGGAGCGCGCGCACCTCTTTCTCGCTCGCGCCCACGAGCGCGCCGAGCCGCGCGTCCGAGATGCCGAGCCGCTTCGCGCGCCACAGCCGCTCGGGCGTCACGGCGGCGAGCGCATCGAGCTCGCGCCATTCGGCCTCGGTATCGGTGATGCGCTTCATCTGGTGCAGGAACCAGGGATCGATGCCGGTCGTCTCCGACAGCTCCTCGGGTGTGTCGCCGACGGCGAGTGCGGCGAACAGCTGCTGCAGCCGCTGCCAGTGCGGCCTCAGCAGGTGCTCGCGCAGCGTCTTCGGGTCGTCCTCGGGGCGGCCCGGGCCCTCGCCCACCTCGGCGGCCATCGCGATGCCCTCGAGTTCGAGCGAGCGCAGGCCCTTCATCAGCGCCTCGGGGAACGTGCGTCCGATCGCCATGATCTCGCCGACCGACTGCATGCGCGTACCGAGCACGGGGTCGGTGTCGCGGAACTTCTCGAACGCCCAGCGCGGGATCTTGACCACGCAATAGTCGAGCGCGGGCTCGAAGCACGCGGGCGTGGCCTTCGTGATGTCGTTCGGGATCTCGTCGAGCGTGTAGCCGACCGCCAGTAGCGCCGCGATCTTCGCGATCGGGAACCCGGTCGCCTTGGACGCGAGCGCCGAGCTGCGCGACACGCGCGGGTTCATCTCGATCGCGACCATGCGCCCGTCGCGCGGGTTGACCGCGAACTGGATGTTCGAGCCGCCGGCCTCGACCTTGATCTCGCGCATGATGCGCTGCGCGGCGTCGCGCATGACCTGGTACGCGCGGTCCGACAGCGTCTGCGCCGGCGCGACCGTGATCGAGTCGCCGGTGTGGACGCCCATCGGGTCGAAGTTCTCGATCGAGCACACGATCACGACGTTGTCGTTGCGATCGCGCATGACCTCGAGCTCGAACTCGGACCAGCCGGTCAGGCACTCCTCGACCAGCACCATGCCGACCGGCGAAGCCCCGAGGCCGATGGTGACCACCTCGCGCAACTCGGCGAGCGTGCCCACGACGCCCGAGCCGAGGCCGCCGAGCGTGAACGACGCGCGCACCACGAGCGGGAAGCCGAGTTCCGCGGCGAGCGCCTCGGCGTCGGCCCACGAGCGCACCTTGCCCGAGCGCGGCGTCTCGACGCCGGCGCGCGCGGCCGCCTGCTTGAACAGGTCCCGGTCCTCGGCGGTGTGGATCGCCTCGAGCGACGCGCCGATCAGCTCGACGCCGAACTTCTCGAGGATGCCGCGCTCCGCGAGCTCGACCGCGAGGTTGAGGCCGGTCTGGCCGCCGACCGTGGGCAGCAGCGCGTCGGGCCGCTCGATCTCGAGGATGCGCTCGAGCATGGCAACGGTCAGCGGCTCGATGTACGTGCGGTCGGCCACGCCCGGGTCGGTCATGATCGTCGCCGGGTTCGAGTTCACGAGCACGACCTCGATGCCCTCGCGCTTGAGCACGCGGCAGGCCTGCGTGCCCGAATAGTCGAACTCGCACGCCTGCCCGATCACGATCGGGCCGGAGCCGATGAGCAGCACCTTCTTGAGGTCTTTGCGCAGGGGCAACTCGAAGTCCTTCCTTCTAGAGCGCCGGAGCCGGCGCGGGTGTCTCGACGATTCGTTGCGCGCGCGCGCGCGTGCCGGTGAGGTCGGCGAAGCGCTCGAACAGGTGCGCGCTGTCGTGCGGCCCGGGCGAGGCCTCGGGGTGGTACTGCACCGAGACCAGCGCCAGCTTCGCGTGCACCAGCCCCTCGACCGCGCCGTCGTTGAGCGAGCGGTGGCTGACGCGGCAACCGGCCGGCAGCGACTTTTCCTCGACCACGAAGCCGTGATTCTGGCTGGTGACCGAGACCCGGCCGGTCGCCAGGTCCAGCACCGGGTGGTTCGCGCCGTGGTGCCCGAACTTGAGCTTCTTCGTGCGCGCGCCGAGCGCGAGCGCGGCGATCTGGTGACCGAGGCAGATCGCGAGCACCGGCACCTGGCCGAGGATCCTCGCCACGTTCTCCGGCGCCCCCGCCACGGCCGCCGGGTCGCCGGGCCCGTTCGACAGCACCACGCCCACGGGCCTCCGGGCGAGTACCGCTTCGGCGGGCGTGTGGGCGGGGACCACGTCGACCCCGAACCCGAGCCCCTGGAGCGCGCGCAGGATGCCGCGCTTCACCCCGTAGTCGTACACCACCACCCGCCCGCGTTCTCCCTCGGCGAACGTCCAGGACTCCTTGCAGGTGACGACACTTGCCAGGTCCCTGCCCTCGAGCCCGCTCGAGGCGCGCGCGCGCTCGATCAGCCGCGCCTCGTCCAGGTCCTCGGTGCTGACCACGCCCTTGAGCTCGCCGGCGGAGCGGATGTGCCGCGTGAGCGCGCGGGTGTCGATCTCGGCGAGGCCGACCACGCCGCGCTCGGCCAGCCAGTCGGTCAGGCGCCCCTGCGAGCGCCACGAGCTCGGCCACTCGCAGTGCTCGCGCACGATCACGGCCTCCGCGTGGAAGCGCCCGGGGCCGGGCCCGGTCGACTCGAAGTCGTCGTCGCACACACCGTAGTTGCCGATCAAGGGGTAGGTCAGGCACACGACCTGGCCCGCGTACGACGGGTCCGAAAAGATCTCCTGGTAGCCCGACATCGCGGTGTTGAACACGACCTCGCCGGTCCTCGTGCCCTGCGCGCCGAACGCGCGGCCCCAGAACATGCGCCCATCCTCGAGCGCGAGCGCAGCGGTGGCGCGGATCCAGGGCTTCATCGCGCCACCTCCACCTGGGCTCTTGCATCGAACACGCGCCGCCCCGCGACCCACGTGCCGAGCACGCGGCCCCTGAGGGTGTGGCCCGCGAACGGCGTATTGCGCCCCTTGCTCCGAAAGCGCGCCGGGTCCACGACCCACGCCGCGTCCGGATCGAACGCGACGAGGTCGGCCTCGTTGCCGATCGCGAGCGGGTCGGGCAGGCCGAGCAGCGCGCGCGGCGCGGTGGTCATCGCCGCGAGCGCCTGCGCCAACGACAGCCGCCCGGGTGTGACGAGGTGCGTGAGCACGACGCCGAGCGCGGTCTCGAGGCCGACCACGCCGAACGGCGCGGCCTGGAACTCGCCCTGCTTCTCGAACGGCGTGTGGGGCGCGTGGTCGGTCGCGATGATCTCGAGCGTGCCATCGGCGAGCGCGGCGATCACGGCCTCCCGGTCGAGCGCGCCGCGCAGCGGCGGATTCATCTTCGCGTTCGTGTCGTAGTCCCCCACGGCCTCGTCGGTCAATGCGATGTAGTGCGGCGCGGTCTCGCCGGTGGCCCGCACGCCGCGCGCCTTCGCATTGACCGACGAGGCCGTGGGGGACT
>JBKJJJ010000191.1:0-23925 GCA_046598045.1 Candidatus Eiseniibacteriota bacterium | reverse complement strand
TATCCCCGTGCCGTGTGCAGGGTTCCGCACCTGAACGTGACCCATAGGACGATCTCCTCCAGGGCAGCTCGGACCGCACTGAACCCGCTGTTCTCGATCAACTTGCTCGACCTCCTGATCCGCCACAACGGGTCCAACCACAAGCGCGAGAGCATCTCGTTCTCGAAGCGCCGGGCAAGTGCCGCGTATCGGCTTGCCGTCTTCGCGGTGTGGCGCAACTGGGTGCAGCCGGTGTCGGAACGCAGAGGCGGACCCACGCCGGCCATGAACCTGGGGCTGGTGGAGCGGCGCTTGGACGTGTCCGAGATCCTGGACCGGAGGCTGTTTCCCTCAAAAGTCCGACTTCCGGAGAGGTGGCGGCTCTACTACGAAAAGAGGCTCACAACGAGGGCACTACCCAAGAACACAGTTCACCGGCTGAAGTACGCCGTCTGAAAAAAACGAGAGGGCGCCCTCCGCGGGGAGGGCCCCCTCATGCTCATACCCAATCTTCAGCGCACAACCGACGTGCCCGAAGGTGGAAGCGCCGGGAGCGACAGAGAAAGGCGAGAGCTCGCTCCTGGAGACATTCACCAACGCCGGGAGGGTGTGCGCCGGAACCCCTGCGGGATCCGCCCTCACGCATCCATCGCCCAATGCAAGCCGCAGGCCAACGGCTCCGGCGCGGGCGCGGAATCGCGAAAGCGCGCGTGGGCATGGGTTTGGCGACGACGCCCCCGCGGGCGCCGGGCGCGGTGTTACCGGCAGGGGGCCCGAAATGGCCCCGGACGCGCCCCATAGACGGACACACCAGGGACACACTCCATCCAGGAAAGCGTGGTGCTGTCAGGCACCCGGGGGTGACGGGTGGGCTGCGCGCGAGCCGAACGCCACCATCGCGGTGGCGAGCGCGGCGACGATCGCGGCGGCGAGGAAGGCGTCGCGCATGCCGAGCCCGGCCGCGGCGATCGGGCCGTGCCCGCGCGCGTAGACCGCCTCGCGCCCCTCGTACACGGCGGCCGCGAGCCCGATGCCGAACAGCATGCCGAGGTTCCGCATAATCGCGAGCAGCCCGCCCGCGAGCCCGAGCCGGTCGAACGGCACCGAGCTCATCGCCGAGCTCGAATTCGGCGGCTGGAACAGGCCCTGTCCGAGGCCGACCACGAACAGGCCGAGGATGATCGGCATCACGCCGAGCGGGCGATCCCCGGCGTCGCCGATCAGCCACGCCAGCAGAAGGAGCCCGGCGGTGGTGACGAACAGTCCCGCGACCGTGAGCGAGCGCGAGCCGAGGCGGTCCGACAGCGCGCCCGAGACCGGGGAGACCAGCAGCAGGAGGAGCGGCACCACGACGAGGACGCGGCCGACCGCGGCCGGGTCGAGGCCGGCCGTGCGCTGGAGGTAGAACGGCACCAGGAAGACCGCCGCGAACAAGGCGATGAACGAGGCGAACAGCGACAGCATCGGCACCCGGAACGCCGGGTCGGCGAAGAATGCGAAGTCGACGAGGGGATCGGCCGCCCGCGGCTCGAGCCACAGGTAAAGCGCGAGCGCGAGCATCGCGGAGAGCCCGCAGGCGAGCGTCGCGGGCGAGGTCCAGCCCCAGGCGGTCCCGCGCGAGAGCGCGAGCGTGACGCCGACCAGTGCGACGATCGACAGCAAAGCGCCCGCGAGATCGAACGCGGGGCGCGGGCCGGCGGCGGCGGAGTCGCGCGGGAGCACGGCGCGGCCGAGCAGGATCCCGAACACGCCGACCGGCAGGTTGACGAGGAAGATCGAGGGCCACCCGAAGCGCGACAGCAGCAGGCCTCCCAGCGGCGGCCCGACGGTCAGCCCGAGGCCCACGACCGCGCCCACCATGCCGAGCGCGCGGCCGCGCATCTCGCGCGGGAAGACCGCGGTGATCAGCGCGACGCTGTTCGCCGACAGCATGCCGGCGCCGACGCCCTGCGCCACGCGCGCCATGACCAGCGTGGCGGTCGAGCCCGCGAGTGCGCAGGCGCCGGAGCCGAGCGTGAACAGCGCGAGTCCGCTCAGGAACACGCGCCGCCGCCCGAGCGCGTCGCCGAGGCGGCCGAACGGCAGCAACAGCCCGCTGATCGTCAGCACGTAGGCGAGCGAGACCCACTCGATTTGCGTCACGCCGGCGCCGAACCTGCGGGCCAGCGTCGGCAGCGCCACGTTCACGATGCTCGAGTCGAGCGTCGCCATGAAGGTGCCCAGCGCGACGGCCGCGAACACCGCCCAGGGCGGCCGGCTTATGACGCGCGAATCCAGCGCACGATCTCGGGCAGGTTCGGCGTCTTGCCGTAGAGCAGGAGACCGATGCGGAACACCTTCGCCGACAGCCGCAGCATGAGCACCGTGGAGGCGAGCAGCAGCGTCATCGAAAGTGCGAGCTGCCAGCCCGGCACGCCGCCCGAGGGCAGGCGCATCATCATGCTGACCGGCGCGGTCCACGGGAAGATCGAGAGCACGACCGCGACCGGCCCCTGCGGCTGGTCCACGATCGTGGTCAGGAGGAAGAACGGCAGCATCGCACTGAAGCTGATCAGCGCGGCCCACTGGTTCGCCTCCTGGTAGTTCGTGACCAGCGAGCCCACCCCGAGCATGAAGCTCGCGAAGAAGAAGTAGCCCACCAGGAAGTAGAACGCGGCGATCAGGTACATGCCGGGTCCGAGCGAGAGCTTCGCCGCCTGGAACGCGAGCGAGACCGAGCCCAGCGATCCCCACACCAGCACGAGCACGAGCGCGGCCGAGCCGAGCCCGAGCAGCTTGCCCGCGAGCAGCTCGTCGGGCGTGACCATGGCGAGGAGCGACTCGAGGATGCGCGACTCCTTCTCCTCGCCGAGGCCCTGCAGCAGGTAGCCACCCGCGGTGAAGATGCCGAGCGCGAGGATGAACCCGAACCCGAGCGGCACGAACAGCAGCAGCAGGCGCTGCATCAGGTCCTCGCGCTCGAACCCGCCCGTGGGCGTGGCCACGAACACGCTGTCGCTCATGGGGGCGAGCACGCGCTCGATCACCGCGGCGTCGACGCGGGTGGTGAGCAGCTTCCGGCGCATGAACTCGGCATACGGCGGCCCGGTCCGGCGCGCGGTCACGATGCCGCCCGCGTGGCGATACTCCGAGGTGCGGCCGCTCGCCAGGTAGTCGGGCTCGATGCGCAGGATCGAGCGCACTTCCGCCTTGTTGAACGCCGTGGTCGCGTCGTCGAACGAGGCGAAGAAGCGCGCCCGCCATTCCGGATTCATTGCGAGCGTCTGCCCCGCCTCCACGCCGAGGACTTTGCCGGGGTCCACGATCGCGATCACGCGCGCCTCGGTCGAGCGCTTGGCGAGCAGCGTGGGCAGCGCGCCCATCGAGCCGGCGAAGACGATGTAGAGCGGCATCAGGACGAGCGTGAGGATGAACGCCTTGCGCCGCACCGTGGTCAGGAACTCGCGCAATGCGATCGTGCGCACGCGCCCCCGGTCGATGCTCATTGCGCCTCCCCGGTGGTCACGCGCGCCGCGCCGCCCGACGCCTCGACCACCTGGACGAAGATGTCCTCGAGCGGCGTCGCCATGTGGCGGTACTCCTCGACCTCGGCGCGCTGCGCGGCCAGCCAGGCGAGCAATTCGATCGGGCCGCCGCCGGGGCCGAAGCGCACGCGTGACGCGCCGTTCTCGGGCTCGACCCGGGCCACGCCCGGGGCCTGCGCGAGGTCCGCGTTCGTGCGCACCAGCACCGAGTTGTCGGAGTGTTCGCGCATCAACTGCCGGATCGGCCCGTAGAGCACGCGCCGGCCGCGGTGGATCATGAGCGCGCGGTCGCACAGCTCCTCGACCTTGTTCATCTGGTGGGTGGAGAGCAGGATCGTCGCCCCGGCGGAGCGCCGCTCGGCGATCACGTCCTCGAACAGCCGCACGTTCACCGGGTCGAGCCCCGAGAACGGCTCGTCGAGCACGAGCAGCTCCGGATCGCCGATCAGCGCGGTCATGAACTGCAGCTTCTGCTGCATGCCCTTCGACAGGTCCAGGACCTTCTTCTTCGCCCACGACGCCAGCTCGAGCCGCGTCAGCAGGTCCTGCGCCAGCCGGCGCGCGTCGGCCGGCGTCCGGCCCTTGAGCTGCGCGTAGTACTCGAGCAACTCGCCCACCGGCACACGCTTGTAGAGGCCACGCTCCTCGGGCAGGTAACCGACGCGCGCCTTCTGCGAGCCGTCGACACGCCGGCCGAAGATCTCGGCGGTCCCGGAGTCGGGGCGGGTGATGTCCATGAGCATGCGGATGAGCGTGGTCTTGCCCGCGCCGTTCGGCCCGAGCAGCGCGAACACCTCGCCGGGCGTCACCTCGAACGACAGGTCCGAGACCGCCGCGAAGGAGCCGTACGACTTGCAGAGGGAGGTGACGCGCACCACGGGAGATGAGGTCATCGCCCGGCAGGTTAACACAGCCGGCGCGTGTTCCGCGGGTACCGGGGGGCGGATTCCAAAGGCCATGCCGGTAGGGTATGATCGCCGGTGTCAGGTCCGTGGTTCCCCCCTTCCGGCCGTGTTCGAGGAGCCCGATGCCCACCTTCCCCCAGATGCGCGCGATCCGCAGCCTCTTGACCGCCGTCGCCGTCCTCGGCGTGGCGTTCGTGTTCGGTTGCTCCGACAGCAAGCCCACCGGCCCGCCGCCGATCTACTCGTCGATCGTCATCAGCGGTCCCGACACCGTGCTGATCGGCGGCAGTGTCGTGTTCACCGCCACCGTGATCGACACCGGCGGCAACCCGGTCGCCTCGCCGACCCTCACGTTCCAATCGTCGTCGGTCGGCGTCGCCACCATCAACAACGCCGGCAACGCCCAGGGCGTGAGCGAGGGCGACGTCACGATCCGCGCCTCGGGCGGCGGCATCGACTCGAACGCCTTGCCGCTCGCCGTGCTCCAGGGCTACGGCTGGGTCGACCAGAGCTCGGCCGCGCCGACCGTCCAGACGCTGCGCGGCGTGCACTTCGCGACCAACCGCGAGGGCTGGATCGTGGGCGACCTCGGCACCATCCTCCACACCGCGAACGCCGGGAAGAACTGGACCGCGCAGGTCTCGAATGCGACCGGCTCCGCGCTGAACGCGGTCGGATTCATCTCGCCGACGATCGGCGTCGCGGTCGGGTCGGGCGGGCGCGTGCTGCGCACGATCAACGCCGGCACGACCTGGACGAGCTTGTTCGTGGGCGTCACCAGCGACCTCAACGACGTCTACTTCCAGGACGCGGTCAGGGGTTGGATCGTGGGCAACGGGGGCGTGATCCTGCGCAGCACCAATGCCGGCGCGAGCTGGGTGCGCGTGCTGCCGAATTCCACCATCCTCGATCTCGAGCGCGTCGCGTTCCCGCGTTACACGCTCGGCGGCAATCCGCCGGCTGACCCGTACGGCCGCGGCTGGGCGGTGGGCGCGGGCGGGACGATCCTGACCTCGAACGACTTCGGCACGACCTGGCGGCTGGTCACCCCGTTCGTCACCGCGGACAACCTGCTCGGCGTCGCGCGACTGACCAGGGTCGACGCGATCGCCGTGGGCGTGAACGACCGCGTGCTCCACACCTTCGCCAGCAGTGACAGCGCGCTCTGGCAGCTCGCGCCCCCGCCTGCGCCGTTGACGAATTTCACCGCGGTGTCGTGGTCGCCCGAGAGCGCGGCTCCGGGGAGCGCGTGGGCGGTCGGCAAGCAGTCGGCCGGACCGGCGCAGGCGATCGTGTTCTACACCAGCGACGGCGGCAACTCGTGGACTTCGCAGGCACTCCCCGGCGCCGCGCCGCTGAGCGGCAACGGGCTCGAGGACGTGTTCTTCCTCGACGACCGGCGCGGCTGGGCGGTGGGCGCGCAGGGCCTCATTCTCCATACCGCGACGGGGGGACGATGATCCCGGGCAAGAAGGTCAAGCTACGCGCGTATCGCGAGGACGACCTCAAGAACGCGGTCGTGATGATCAACAACCAGGCCGTGACGCGCTTCCTCAACGTCATGCGCCCGCGCTCCCTGCAGGAGGAGCGCGAGTGGCTCGAAGCTGCGATGCGCAACGCGCATCCGCACGCCGTGAGCTATGCGATCGACAGCTCCGACGGCGAGTACCTCGGCAGCATCGGGCTGATGCACATCGAGCAGCGCAACCGCTCGGCCGAGCTCGGGATCTCGATTGCGCGCCCCGAGGACTGGGGCAAGGGTTTCGGCACCGAGGCCGCGCTCCTCATGCTCCGCCACGGGTTCGAGGAGCTGAACCTGCACCGCATCCACCTGCGCGTGTACGACTACAACGAGCGCGGGCAGAAGTCGTACGCCAGGCTCGGTTTCGTCGAGGAGGGGCGGCTGCGCCAGGCGCACTACCGTCATGGCGCATGGCACGACGTCGTGCTGATGGGCATCCTGGCGGACGAGTTCTTCGGCCGCCACGGGCGCACCGAAGACGGCAAGGTGCTCGGCGCCACCTCCGCGACCGGCGGCTGAGTCGGAATGCGCACGATCATTCTCGACGGCTACAACGTCATCCTGCGCAGTCCCGCGTTCCGTCCAGACGAGCGCCAGAACCTCGCGATGGCGCGCGAGAAGCTGATCAACCTGCTGTCGTGGGCGCTGGGCGGCACCGGGCAGGTCTCGTTCATCATCGTGTTCGACGGAGCGGATGTCGCGCCATCGCTCAGGCGCACGAAGCAGGTCGGGGGCTCGTCCAAGGTCGAGGTGCGCTTCTCCAGGCCGCCGCTCAAGGCCGACGACGTGATCCACGACCTGGTCGAGCAGCTCGCGCCCAACACCACGGACCTGACGGTCGTCACCTCCGACCTCGAGGTCGCGCGCCATGCGCGCGCGAACGGCGTGAGCGTCGTGCTCTCGGACCTGTTCGCGGCAAGCCTGTTCAAGGAGCGCGTCGAGGAGCAGCTCAACCAGGCCATCGAGCGCGGCAAGAAGCTGCACCCGGGCGGTCGCAAGAAGCCCGCGCGCGGCAAGGGCACGGCCGCGTCGCCCACCGCCGACGGCTCGGACGCCGAGGTCAAGCAGGAGGGCGTCTCCAAGAAGAACGCCGCCGAGTGGATGAAGCTCTTCGGGGAACAGCAGCGCGATGCCGAGGAGAACGACTACTAGATTCCCACTTTCTCCTTCGCGCCACGCCCGCGGCCGCTCTTCGATGACGAGCGGCCGTTGCCGTTCGCCCCCGACACCTTCTTGTATGCGACGTTCGCGGGCTCGGGCAGCGGCTTCTTCGCGAACAGGCCGGCGAGCGGGTTGAGCGGCGGCGGCGGCATCTCGAACCGGACCTGCTCGACCGGGGCCGCGGACTTCGCGCCGGCGGCATCGCGAGCGCCGGGCCTGGGCGGCACCGGCAAGGACGGCGCATGCGCCGCGTCGAACCACGCCTTGTAGCGACGATAGTGCGTCGGGCGCTTGACCTCGAGCCAGCGCACGAGGTCGCTGCCGTCGAAGAATCTCGCGAGCACGTCCGAGAGCTCGCCGCGACGCTCGCACGAGCGCGCGTCGTACTCCTTGCACAGCACCGGGTGCATGCCGTGGACCATGCACTCGCCGCGCGAGCCGAGCTTTTCGCACACGGTCTCGAACTGCACGTACCACTTATTGCCCTTCTCGACGTACATCCAGATGCTCTTGTGATAGAGCAGCCACACGTACTGGTCGTACATCCATGGCGTGTCCGGCGCGTCGACCTCGACCGCGACGTAGGTGCAGCAGCGCTGGCAGCCGCTGCACAGCGTCATGCACTGGGCGGCGGTGAGCGGGCCGGTCTCGGGAATGGTCTCGGCGGTGAGCGGGATCGGAGGGGGACTTGGCTTTCGGGTCATGGCGATAGTTTCCACAGCGCGCGCGGCGCGACAACAAAAATCCCCGGAGATCGCTCTCCGGGGATCTTTGGATGGTGGGTCGCCGTTGCGAAGGGAGGCGGGTCATCCCGCCCATGGAGTGCCGGGTGCTGCGCTCCCGACCCTCACTGGATGTCCACGCCTCCTCCGCAACGGCGACTGCGTGCAGCGCTAGGGGATGGTCGCCACCGGCGGCGCGCCGATCACGAACGGGATGCCCCAGGCCTTCGAGTCGTACGGCGCCACGTCGTCGTAGAGCGTGCCGTGCGCCAGCGCATTGACCGCGACATGCCGCAATCCGCCCTCGGACGGGGCCAGGAAGCGGCCCTCGAATTGTCCGGCAATCGCGCCCGGCCGCATCCGCATGCGGCCCCAGCGCGCGTACAGCACCACGACGTCGGTCGGATCCCCGGTGGTGGCGGTGACGTGCACCGGCGTGCCCGGCAGGATTCGCGTCAGGTCGGCGCGGCGCACGAGCGCGAGCGGGTCGGTGACGGTGACGTCGACGGCGCCGGCCTGCAGGCGGACGCTCTGGATCGAGCGCGTGCCGTTGTCCGACGTGATCTCGGTGCCCGAGATCGCGGCCAGGCGCCACGGCGACCAGCCGTCGTGGAAGCCGTCCGCGCGGTCCTCGGAGTCCTCCGCCGGGTCGCTGTCGTTCATCCTGTGGCGCACGAAGACCGCGTTGCGCACCGCTGTGTCGGCGAGCGGCTTCTTGATCCACGAGCGCTCGGTGATCTGGCCGTCGATCGTGTCGGGGCGCGTAATCACGTTGAACGTGCCCGTGAGGCGGTCGGTGACGTGGACCCGCGCCAGCACGGTCATGGTATCCGGGTGCTCGAACTGGACGTCGATGTGGCGGTCGTGCGTGCGGATCAGGCGGAACCAGAACGCCGGCGTGATCGCGGCCTCGGTCTGCACGCCTCCCTTGGAGACGGCAAAGGTCGGGTCGGACATGTCGGACTTGGCGGCCGTCCCGTCGTCGTAGGTCGTGGTCTCGAACTCGTCCGGCATGGCCTGGGTCTGGCTCTGGACGCCGGCCGGGGAGGCGTACTGCGCCGCCGGATCGGTGGTCGAGTTGGCGGTCGGGCTCTGCTGCCCGCAACCGGCCAGCACGATCAGGCTGGCGAGCGGGGCGAGCATTGCGAAGGACTGCTTCATGATGTCGAACCCTCGATTTCGGAATGTGGGTGCTGCGCGCCCGTGGGGCGCGGCGGGAACCTGCCCGCCGGCGTTCGGGGTCGTCTTGTCCCGAGCGCTGCGGCGGCCGGCGCGGGATCAAGGAGCAACCGACATGCCACCGCCGCCCGGGCGGGCATTTGCGCGGTGAGAGGGGCGCAGGTCCATGCGGCGTCGGAGCTTGAGGCGGGGAAGGCGGAGCGCATGCGGCGCGCAGGAAACGCCGCCGCCCCGCCGCAGGCCGTCCGCGCGCGGTCGACTGTCCCCGTGGGTGCAGGGCCGTGCCCGCGGGCGCACACGCACGCGCCCCCGCGGCGGAAAAAAGCGAGGGCCCCGATCGCTCGGGGCCCCCGGTCACTGCCTGCAGATGGGGCGAACTATTTCACGGTCACCGAGTTGGCGAGGCTGATGTTGACCGTTGCGCCGGCCTTGACGACCGGGTCCGGGCCACGCGTCGCGAGCGCCGCGGCGGTGCCGGCTCCGGCGCCGATGGCCGCGCCCGTGCCCACCTTGCCGCCGAGGATCTTGCCGAGGATCGCGCCGGCAGCCGCGCCGCCGACGATCTTGGTGGCGTCACCCGCCGTGCCTGACTTGCCCTGGATTGACGCGCCCATCGTGTCGATGGAGTAGTTCCTGCCATTGGCCGTGATCGAGTCGTAGGAGAGCACCATGATGCCGCGGCCCGACGTCTTGCCGGGGCGCTCCGCCTCGGCCACGTGGCCACTGACGCGGGAGCCGGCCGGGAAGACGACCTTGCCGTCGACGATGACGTCGTTCGCGAGGGTCGCGCTGAACGTGTCGCCGACGACCTTGTCCTTGGTGCTGACCTCGGCGTCCATCGTCATGGCCATCGACGTGCCAGCCGGCACAACCGTGCCGGTCGGGGTCGGCGCGGGCCTGGGCCTCGGCGTCGGCGTCGGCCTGGGCGTCCTGGGCCTGGGCGCTGGTGTGGGCGTGGGCGTCGGGGACGAGGTCGTGGTGGTCGTTGTGGTCGTGGTGTACGTGCTGTCCGGCGCGGGCGAGGCCTGGTTCGGCAAGTCGCCGAGCGAGAGTGTCGAGTCGGTCGAGGTGCCGGCCGCGTCTTCCTTCTTGGCGCATCCCGTCAAAACCAGCGCGCCCGCGAGGCCGAGCACGGCCAGCGGGGCGAGAAATCTCTTCATACAGTCCTCCTTGTGGGTGCCACGAGCCGCGCGGGGTGCGGTCTCGATTCCTTGCGCGGTCGATCGCGACCGACAATGCCAGTATAGGGAGCCCGGCCCGGGGGCACAATCACGCCTTTTCCTTAGGGTTTCTGCAGATTGAGGTCGATCGAGGCCGTTGGCGCGTCGCGCCGGGAGGGTGCGCTGGGGTAAACTCGACTCCACCCGCACCCCGACCGGAGGAACCCTTGCGCCTGGCCCCGATCCGACCCCTGCTGCTCACGCTCCTCCTGTTCGGCCTGGCCCCGGCGGGCGCGCGCGCGGCTGCCGGGCCCGCCGAGCTCGCGCCCGACGAAGTGCTGCGGCTGACCGAGGAGGCGCGCACCGTCGGCGCCGACGCGAAGCAGGCCCTTGCCGGCCATCCGTTCACGGTGGCCAAGGACTCGACCCACGCCTGGGACGCGCTGCACTACCGGCTCGACGTCAAGATCGGGCGTCAGCTGCGCTTCGTCGAGGGCACGGTGACGACCACCCTTGCCGTGCGCGACGCCGGGCTGGCCATGATCGATTTCGACGCCATCGGGATGACGTTCAGCGGGGTGCGCGTCAACGGGAACCCGCGCACCACGTGGACCTACGCGGGCGGCAAGCTCAACGTGCCGATCTGCGAGGGGGCGGACTGCCCGGCGCACAACCCCGGCGACCAGCTCACGGTGGCCGTCGACTACTCGTGCTTCCCGACCACCGGCTTCTATCACTACGTGCGCAACGACTACACGCTGGTCGAACCGAACGATTCGAAGAACTGGTGGCCGTGCTACGACCAGCCCTCCGACAAGGCCACGCTCGATGTCTACGCGACGGTGCCCGACACCAACTCGTGCTGGTCGAACGGCCTGCTCCAGGCCGTGACCCCCGCCACCCCGGGCTTCAGCACCTGGCACTGGCAGGAGACGCACCCGATCGCGACCTATCTCGTGAGCGTCGCGGTCGCGAACTACTGGCAGTGGACGCAACTCGCCGGCAGCCTGCCGATCATCAACGTCGCGTTCCCCGAGGATTCGACCAAGGCCAGGTTCGATTACGCGAACGTGCCCGCGATGGTCACGACGTACGCGGCGCTCTGGGCGCCGTATCCGTTCGACAAGTACGGGCAGGCCACGGTCGAACCGTTCGGCGCCGGCGGCATGGAGCACCAGACCATGACCACGTTGCAGCGCGCGCTGCTGCGCGGCGATCGCCGCTACGAATACGTCTGGGCGCACGAGCTGGCGCACCAGTGGTGGGGCGACTGGGTGACGTGCGTGGACTTTCGCGACATCTGGCTGAACGAGGGCTTCGCCGACTACGCCGAGGCGCAGTGGGTCGAGAACTTCTACGGACCGGCGAAGTACGATTCGACGGTGACGTCGCACATGACGTCGGCGCTCAACGCGGACGCGAACTTCCGCTACGCGGTCTACGCCCCGCCGCCGGGTTACACGTTCGGCGCGACGATCTACAAGAAGGGCGGGATGGTGCTGCACATGCTCAGGCGCATGCTCGGCGACGGGCCATTCTACGCCGGGCTCCAACTCTATGGCTCGCGCTACGCCTACGGCACCGCGACCACGCGCGACTTCCAGCGCGCGATGGAGGATGCTTCCGGCCAGGCGCTCGACTGGTTTTTCGACGAGTGGATCTTCGCCGGCGGCATTCCCACCTATCAGTGGTCGTGGCAGACGATCCCCGCCGCCGACCCGCCGTCGCCGGGGCAGTCGGACCTCACGTTGTTCGTCAAGCAGACCCAGACGCTCGCGCCGTACTACCGCATGCCGATCATGATCAAGGTCACGCGCGCCGCGTTGCCCGACACGTTCGTCACCGTCGCCAACGCCGCGGTGGCGGAGCAGGTGTTCGTCGTGCGCATCAACGGCACGCCGACCGGCGTCACGTTCGACCCGAAGAACAGCATCTTGAAGCGCACCCAGCCGGTGACGGTCGATGCGGGGTCGCCGCCGGCCGGCGTGGCGGGCGCGCACCTCATGCTCAGCGCGATGCCGAATCCGGCGCGCGGCCGGGTGACGCTGCGCGGCGCGTGGGTCTCGAGCGACGGCACGCGCGCGGGCGGTGGGCCGACCCGTGCGCGCTTTCGCGTGTTCGACGCGGCGGGGCGGCTGGTGAAGGACCTGGGCGAGGTGTCGGGGACGGCGGGCGAGGCGCTGACCGTGACCTGGGACCGGACCGACCGCGGCGGCGCGCGCGTGGCGCCGGGGCTCTACTTCGCCGAGGTGGTGGCGGGGGCCAGGCGCGAGGCGCGGCCGGTGGCGATCGTCGAATAAAAAGCGAAAACCCGCCGGGCGCCCTGCCCGGCGGGTTCGCATTTCGGGGGCCACTCCGCAGTGGCCCCGCGAAGCCTAGTGCTTGCCGTGACCCTCGCGATTCCCGTGCTTCCCGCGATCGCCGTCGTCGCCGCGGTGCTTGTCGTTGCCGCGGATGATCCTGATCCCGTCCCGGTCATCGCGGTCGTTGCCGCGCTTCTTCATCTGGCCCGGGGGCCCGCCGAACGGGTGCATCGGGTGGTGGTGATAGCGCCCCGGCACGACCACGATCTGGCGCGGCACGCCCTCGAAGCGAATGGCCCCGAACGGCCCCCGGTAGTTGCGCGCCCGGTACCAGTACCCGCCGTCGTTGATATACCAGTATTGCCCGTAACGGAACAGGTCGTAGTCGAGGCCGGACACGGCGTAGACGCGGGTGTTCGGCACCAGCATGACGTCCGGCTCCCGGTCGAACAGAACGACCGGTGCGGGGCGACCACCCGCGTGCAGGTTGATGTCCGCCGACACGCCCGCCTGGGCGAGACCGGCGGTGGCCAGGCTGAGCGCGACCGCGAGGGCAAACCCGAGATGGCTCGTGCGCATGGAAACCTCCTTGCTCGAAAGGGACACCCCCGAGACGAGCAATGGCCGTGCCACCCGAATCGAGGTCGCATTCTGCAACTGCCCTGCGCCGTGGCAACGACTTAGCGCATTCCCACCCGGCCGTGGGCGGGGCAGGAATGTCCCACCCCGTGTCCGAATTGCACGCTTCGTGGCGTTCCGATCAACCGCTGATCGCGGCACTTTCCCCCACCACGCCGGCCATGGACTCGAGGATCTGGATGCGCCTGGCGATCGGCGGATGGGTTCCGAACAGGTTCGCCATGCCGGATTCCTGCTCGTTCAGCGCCATGCCGCGCGGGTCCGTGATGCACAGGTGCGCCGAGCCCTGGTTGATCAGGCGCGTCGGCTCGTGCGCCGAGGCGATCTTGCGCAGCGCCGAGGCGAGCCCGAGCGGGTTGCGCGTCAGCTCGGTGCCCGACGCGTCGGCGAGGTACTCGCGCGAGCGGGACACCGCGAGCACGAGCAACTTGCCGAGGATCGGTGCGAGGATCGCGAGCAGGATCCAGAGCACGAAGAACACGAGCATGATCGGGCCGCCGCCGCCACTCGAGCCGCCCGAGCTGCGCCGGCTCGAGCGCCCGCCGCCGCCCCAGTACAGGCCGCGGCGCGAGACGTCGGCCAGCAGCGTCGCCGCGCCGAAGAGCGCGGTGACGAGCGTCATGGCACGGATGTCGAGGTTGCGCACGTGCGACATCTCGTGGCCGATCACGCCCTGCAGTTCCTCGCGGTCGAGCGTGGCGAGCAGGCCCTCGGTGACCGCGATCGAGGCGTGCGCCGGGTCGCGCCCGACAGCGAACGCGTTGGGATCGGGATCGGGCACGACGAAGGCCTTCGGCGGCGGGATGCCGGCCGCGATCGACATCTCCTCGAGCACGTTGAGGAATTGCTTCTCCGCGGGATTCGCGGGGTCCGCGGGCCGCGCGCTCGAGGCGCTGAGCACCTGCGCGGCGCCGAAATACCAGCCCTGCATCGCGAACAGCGCGCCGAACGCGATCGCACCAAAGGTCGCGATGGGGAACGCGAGGCCGCGCTGGCCGCTCGGGTCGAAGCCCAGGAAGAAGACGTCGACCCCGAGCCCGAGCGCGCCGACGAGCGCGATGAAGACCAGGACCAGCAATACCGAGTTGCGCCGGTTCGCGGCCTGGAGTTGGTAGAACGTGGCGCGCTGGGGCGCGACGAGCGCCGAGGTATCCACGGGTTTTCCGCTCGCCCCGGGCTAGGAGGTCGAGAGGTTGACCGTCGGGACCGCGCGCTCCGCCTCGGGCATCTGCAGGAACTCCGACGGCTTGAAGTTGAACATGCCGGCGATGATGTTCGTCGGGAACACCTGCTGCGCCGTGTTGAACTTCATCACGATGTCGTTGTAGAACTGGCGCGCGAAACCGATCTTGTTCTCGGTCGCCGACAGTTCCTCCTGCAGCTGGAGCGCGTTCTGGTTGCTCTTGAGCTCGGGGTAGTTCTCCATCACGGCGAACAGGCGGCCGATCCCCTGCGAGAGCTCGCCCTCGGCGGCCCCGCGCTCGGCGACGCTGGTCGCCGACAGGGCGCGGGCACGCGCGTTCATGACCTTCTCGAGCGTGTCCTGCTCGAACTTCATGACGCCCTTGACGGTGTTGACCAGGTTCGGGATGAGATCCGCGCGGCGCTTGAGTTGCACGTCGATCTGCGCCCAGGCGTTCTGCGCCTGGTTGCGCAACGCCACCAAGCCGTTGAACTGACCCACCAGCCAGAGCGCGGCCAGAACCAGCACAGCGAGGAGCACGATTCCGAACATTCCCTTTGCCTCCTTCGGGCGGTGACGCGGACTCGTCTGCGCCCGGGAGGGCGAGGGGCGTCCGCGATGCCCCACTACGCGGACGGCGCGCGCGGGTTGCGTGCGCCCGGCTTTCGGCGGTTCACGGTAGGGCCGGCGGCCCGGGCGCGCCAGCGAAACTGGCACAACCGCGCCTCGTTCACCATCATAATGAAGGATCGCCCCGCCGCCCGGCCTTGGGTAGAGTGGGTGCGTCCCCAACCAAGGAGAACGCCATGGAGATCCTGGTCACCTACTGCACCGAGTGAAACTACCTTCCCCAGGCCTCCAGTTTGGCGGCCGAGCTGAAGCAGCGCTACGGCGTCGATGCCGTGCTCGAGAAGGGGCACAAGGGCGTGTTCGACGTCGTGGTCGACGGCGACCTCGTGTACTCGAAGCATGAGACGCACCGCTTCCCGCATCCGAACGAAGTCGGCGACGCGATCGACGCCGCCGCGCGAGGCGGTTCCGGCAAGGAGTGACGCGTGGATGAGCAGGAGTACAACGACCTCGGAGACCCGATCTGCCCGTCGTGCGGGTCCGAGGACACGGCCCCGATCCACCAGGAGCCGATGTGGGCGAGCAACGACGAGCCCGATCCCGACGTCAAGGATCCGCCGTGGTACAAGTGCCTCGCCTGCCGGCACAAGTGGCGGACCGACCAGCGGGGTTGATCGTCAGCGGACGGGCGACCCTTCGATCGAGAGTCGCCCGCGCCCCGCGTCGAGGGTCGCCTTCACGCCGAGCGGCAGCGTGACGTTGGGCTGGAGCGTGTGTCCGATCGGGAAGCGCCACGCCACCGGCACGCCGACGTCCGACAGGCGATCGCGCAGCACGTCGACCAGCGCGTAGCCCGCCCCGGGCGCCGGGTGGCACTCCGGGAAGTCCCCGAGCACGATGCCCTTCACGCCCTCGAATTTCCCCGCGCGGCGCAGTTGCGTGAGCATGCGGTCGATGCGGTAGGGCGGCTCCTTCTCGTCCTCGAGCACGAGGATCGATCCGCGCGTGTCGAGCTCCTCGGGCGTGCCGAGCGTCGCAACCAGCAGCGACAGGCATCCGCCGAGCAGCCGGCCCGTAGCGCGGCCGCGCACGAGTGGCTCGGCCGCGGCCGGCGCGATCACGAAGTCCGAAACCCCGTCCATGAGCATCGCGCGGAACGACGCTTCGTCGAAGCCGCCACTGCGCGAGACTCCGGTCGCGGTCGCGAGCCTGACTGCCGCGCGCTTCGAGCGCGGCGGCCTGGTTGCGCCGTGCGCCAGGTCCCACGCCACCATCGGCCCGTAGAACGACACCAAGCCCGCGCGCGCGCACGCGGCGTGCAGCGTGGTGATGTCGGAGAAGCCGCAGAACACCTTCGGGTGCCGCTTGAGGAACGCCGGGGTCAGCGCGTCCACGATGCGCGCCGCGCCGTAGCCGCCGCGCGCGCAGAACACCGCGGCGACGTCGCGGCGCGCCCAGAGCGAGACCAGGTCGAGCGCCCGGCGATCGTCGGGGCCGGCGAGGTATTTCTCCTGCGACAGCACGCCCGCGCCGAGGCGCACGTCGAAGCCGAGCCGCTCGAGCGTGGCGATGCCCTGCTGCAGGCGCGCGATCGGGGCGGGGCCGGCGGGAGCGACGATCGCGATCGTGTCGCCTGACCGGAGTCGGCACGGCTGGATGAACGCGCGCGAGGTGGCGCGGCGGGCGGGCATGCCTAGCGGACGAGCTCCTCGGCGAGCGTGCCCGGCAGCGCGGACGTGAGCTTCCAGCCCGTGCCGTCCTTGGTGCGGTGCCAGTACCACGAGGTCCAGTTCTTGCTCTCGAAGCCGTAGCGGCTGACGCCGCGATCGGTCGTCACCCACAGGCCGTCGGGGCCCTCGGCGATGTCCCAGATCAGGTCCCCCGAGATGCGCGAGTTGCGGGTCGAGAACTGCCGCCACTCGCGGAGCGCCGGGCGATAGAGAATGAGGCCGGTGATGCCCTCGAGCGTGCGCTCGCCGAATCTCCCGGTGCCGATCCACAGGTCTTTGCCGCGCGCGAACAGTCGCGTGACCGAGGCGTCGACGATCAGGTAGTGGCGGTGGACGTCGAAGCGCTTCCGGGTCGGGTCATACGAGACCAGCCCGCCGAGCTGCCCCTGCCCGCCCACGAAGCCGCCCTTGAGGCCGAACCAGCGCATGGCTCCGGCGCGCGTCGTCGGCCCGGGCTCGTTGCGCAGTCTGTGCTGGTCGAGCAGCTGCTCGACGCGCTCCTCGGGATAATCGCGCGGCAGGCCCTGGCGCACCTTGCCGGCCCAATCGAGCACGTCCTTGCCGGTGACGCTCGGCCAGCCCAGGTTCGTGTCGCCGACCATGAGCGTGAAGCCCGAGTCGCGGCGCGCGAGCGTCGAGCCGTCGCCGAGCGCGATCCGGTCCCCACGGAACTTGTCGAACAGGCCGCCGTCGAAGACGCGCACGGTCGCGAGCGAGTCCTCGTGCGTGAGCACCGGGGCGGGACCGGCCCCGGGGGCCGACCAGCGCCTGGCCCTGCGATCGAACGTGACCCAGGACGACTGCCCGGCGGAGTCGGCGTCGGTCGAGGCTCGGACGACGTCGCCCTCGATCACCAGGCGGGTGAGCGCGGGCAGGTCGGGCGGGGCCTCGGCGGCCCGGGCCGGGCCGGGCGCGGACGGGGCGAGGAGGGCGAAAACCAGCGTACTCAGGGCGGCGGACCGCCGCCAAACGGGATCGATCAAGGAGCTCCTCCGGGGAAGCGCCGCGGTGCGAAGAGGCAGCCCGAGGCTAGCACAGGCCCCCGGCCGGGAGTAGGCTCGAAGCGGCGCCACCCCCGGCGCCGCGACCACTGGAGGCATCCCTCATGGACACGCAACGATTCAGGCGCGGCGCCCCCCCGATCGGGGTCTGGGCGGTCGTGGTGCTCGCCGGGCTGGCCGCCCTCGCGGGCTGCAAGCAGAGTTCGACCGGCGGCGGCGTCACTCCGAACGTGACGATCAACATCGTCCCCGGGGCGTTCAACAAGGGCATGGCCGCGTTCTCCCCCTCTAAAGCGACGGCGCGCGTTGGAAACCTCGTGCGCCTGCACAACGGCGACAGCATCACCCACAGCATCCAGACCGTGACCGCGGGCGGGCCGACCTGGGGGATGATCTCGGCCAACACGAACCGGGACGTGACGGTCACCACGGTCGGAAGGTTCGAATACAAGTGCGTGATCGGCGGCCACATCATGTCCGATACGCTCGTGGTCGATCCCTAGCGGGAGGAGTAGACTTAGGCATCGCATCGGGGTTGCGGGCGCGGCAATCGGACCGGGTCCCGGCGTCGAACTTCGAGGCATCGCGTATGATTTCGGCCAGCCATCTCTATCAGTACAACTCGTGTCCCCGATGGCCGAGGAATGAATTTCACGGCGACTCGACCTCCCGGCGCGGGCCGTCCGCGTTCCTCAGGAAACTCCTGGCCGACGGCATGCAGCACGAGGACGCGGTCTACGCCGACCTTCAGCCCACGCGGGTCGTCTATCCGGCCGGCGACCAGGCGGCCGGCGCAGCCGAGACTTTGCGGCTCATGCGCGCCGGCGCCCCCCTGATCGCGCAGGCCGTGCTGATGTCGGGCCGCCGCTACGGAGTCTCGGACCTGCTCGAACGTCGCCCGGGGCAGAGTGCCCTGGGCGATTACATTTACGAGCCGATCGAGATCAAGAGCGCGCGCTCGGTCAAGCCGGTGTACCGGCTGCAGCTCGCGTTCTACGCCCACCTGCTCGCCGACACGATCGGCGCGTGGCCGGTGAACGCGCACGTGATCCTCGTCGACGGGCGGCGTGAGGAGTTTGCGCTCGACATCGTGCGGGCGGATTACGAGCGCCTGCTCGCCGGCCTCGAGGCGGTGGTCGACGGCGCCGAGGTGCCGGTCCACATCTCCTCGACCTGCGGCGAGTGTCCGTGGGAGGCGTGCTGCCTGGCCGAGGCCGAGCAGACGCACGACGTCTCGCTGGTTTACGGGCTCCAGCGCCGCGTCGCCCAGGCGCTCCGGCAGAGGGGCGTGCACACGCTCGAAGCGCTCGCCCGGACCGAACCGCAGGTCGTCGCCCGCTGGGGCGCGCTGCCGCTCGGGCAGGCGGCCCAGCTCGTGACCCAGGCGCAGGTTCTTGTGAGCGGCGAGGCCCTCTGGCGCAGCGTGCTGCAGTTCGAGGACGCGGGGACCGAGCTCTACTTCGACATCGAGGGCGACCCCGAGCACGACGTCGAGTACCTGTTCGGCGTCCTCACCCGGCGCAAGGACGGCAGCGAGGACTACCGTGCGTTCGTGGCCGAGAACCCGGGCGAGGAAGGCCGCGCGTTCGGGGAGCTGCTGGACTACGTCGAAGCCCACCCCACGGCGCCGATCTACCACTATCACCACTACGAGCGCAGCGCGATCAAGGCGCTGGCCGCGCGCCACAGCATGGCTCCGGCGCGCGCGCCCAAGGTCCTCGCGCGCATGCGGGACCTGCACAAGGACCTCGCGGCGACGGCCGTGCTGCCGGTCTACTCGTACTCGCTCAAGGCGGTGGCGAAGCGCCTGGGCGCGCACTGGACGCACCCCGACGCGAGCGCCGCGCAGTCGATGTTCTGGTATTCGACCTGGCTCAAGACCGGCGAGCGCGCCCTGCTCGAGCTGGCAGTGGAGTACAACGCCGACGATTGCCGCGCGACCCGTCGCCTCAAGGAGTGGCTGGCCGAGGGACCGGGCGCCCCGTTCCTGCCCGAAAACGACGAGCCCGCCACGATCGCGCGGCGGGCTCGTTCCCCAGTCTAGTCGGTAGGCTTTGCTGCGGGGTGGTGCTGCGAGGTCGTTCGACTACTGGCGATACGCGGCCTTCATTTCGCCCCAGGAGATGGCCACGGGCTGAGGCTCCGAGCCGGCGCTCGAGGAGGCCAGCGCGGCGGCCGGGCGATAGGACCGCACCTGCTCGGACAGCCCGTACGAGGCGGCTTTCATCAGGCGCACGTTGTTCAGCAGGCGCTTGTCCATCGCCACCACGTGGCAGGGATACTGCCCGGAGCCGCTGGAGCTGGCGACCACCTCCAGCTCGGTACGCAGGCCGGCACGGCAGGCGTTCTGCAGGCGGACGCGCGATCCACGGCCTTCGCCCAGGGCCACGACCAGCACGGCTTCCTTCGACCAGTCCACGCCCGCCGGCAGCTGCTCTTCGCCGATCGCCATCCCGGCATTGACCATGTCCTTGTTCCACGCGACCCACGCGGCCGGGCTCTTCAGGATGATCGCGACCGGGGCGGTCCACGCGCCGTCGTCATACGCCATCACGGTGCGCATCGCGACCGCGGGGGCCATGCGCGGATTCGAACGGTCGATCGACGGCTCGCGTCCGCCGGCGTTCGCCTGAGCGGCGTAGGCCAGGGTCAGGGTCAGGCCCAGCGCCATCGTGGTGCGGGCCGCCTGGTTCATCGCGCGAGCTTCCATGATCCACCTCCGTTCGAGCTTCCCTTAGGCTGACTGCGGAACCGAGGGGGCGAGCGCCCCGACGTCCGATGCAATTCGCAATCGCCGTGCCACCTCCCACGGGCCGAGCAACCGAGTTGTAACGTCCATTGCGGCAACCATTTGTGCGATCAGTGCGGAGGCCGGCCGCCTCCGACGCCTGACGGGCCCGGCAAGGAATTCCCCATCCAGCGGGGCATTGCGGCGGACGCCGATTGCGGAACCGGGCTCGCTTGCCGCGGCGGGTGCGCTCGGTGCACACTCGATCCGCGGCGTGTGCCCTCGGCCGCGGTCCCGCGCCCGACGTGGAGATTCGATGGATCGCTTCTGCACCCAAATCCGAAGTGTTTTGCTCGGCATGGTCGCCCTGGCCCTACTCGCGGCCGGCACTGCCCCGCCGGTCTCCGCCCTCACCCTTGACGCCCGCGCCGCGGCCGATGCGGCCGCCGGGGCCGTGCGCGCCACCGGCCGCGTGATCGAGGCCAGCCCCGAGCGGGGTCCCGGCGGCGCGCGGATGACCCGCGTCGTGCTGGCCGACAACGCCGGGAACGAGGTCGCGCGCTTCCTCGTGCCCGGCGGGCGGGATGGCGCCGTCCAGTGGGTCGCCGAGGGCGCGCCCGCGTTCGTCGTGGGCGAGCGCGTCGACGTCGCGCTCTCGCCCTCGCCGATCGGCCCGACGGTGATCGAGTTGCCGGGCGGCATGGAGGCGGTGCGCCGGCTCGCGCCCGCGCCGGGCGGCGCGAGCGGCGAGGCGTTCTCGCGCGCGGCCTCGGACCTTGCGCTCGGCGTGTCGTCGGTCACCGACCTCGCCCCCTCGCTCGGCGGTGCGGTGCCCGACGACCCGACGCTCGTGACCGTCAAGGGCAGCGGCTTCGGCGCGACGCAGGACGACTCGCGCGTGACCTTCCAGGGAGTCTTCGAGCGCGTGGACGCGGCGGTGCTTTCGTGGTCGGAGCAGGAGATCGTGTGCCGGGTCCCCGCGCCAGGGCTCAAGGGCTCGCCGCAGGTGCTCTCCGGGCCGATCAAGGTGTGGACCGCGTCCGGGGGCTGGAGCGACGGCGACCAGTTCGTCGGTGGCGCGCGCTTCAGCGTGCTCTACCAGTGGGCCGGCGATTCGTGGCTGCCAGCACGGCTGCCGATCGCGATCTACGTCAACCCGGGCTCCTCGCCATTCGGCGATGCGCTCGGCAACCTCGTGGTCGACGCGGCCTCGCAGTGGAACGTGCCCGGATCGTACGCGCGGCTCGAGTTTCGCGGGCTCACGGCAGCCGTCGGCGGCAGTCACGACGCCCCGGCGACGCCGCGCGACGGCCGCAACACGGTGATCTGGCGCGACACGTGGGCCTACCAGCCCGCGATTCTCGCGATCACGTGGTCCGCGATCGATACGCTCACGTTCGAGCGCCAGGAAGTCGAGATGGAGATCAACGGCACGCGCGGCTGGACAACCGACCCCGAGGGCGAGCCCAACAAGTTCGACCTGGTCTCGACGCTGACGCACGAGTTCGGCCACTGGTTGCGGCTCGGGCATACGCAGTCGGTGCCGTCGGTGATGAGTGCGTTCATCTCGCCGGGGGATCGCCGCCGGCAGATCTCGGTCGGGGATTCGTTCGGCGCGTCGTGGATCCACGCGTCGTACGGCGTGGCGACCGTGCCCGACGCGATCGCCTCGGGCCAGGCGCTCGACCTGCCGGTGACCGCGTTCGATCGCGAGGGCAAGCCGCGCGACGGGCTGTTCAAGGGCGTGATCGAGACGCGGGCGATCGCGCTCGATCCCCGGTCGCCTCCGCCAGGACCGTTCGATCCGCCGCTCGCCGCGCTCCCGGTCGGCGACGTCAACGCGAACGCGGACACCGACATCGATGGCCACACCACGATGACACTGCCCGGCCTGCCCGGCGGGCGCTACCGCATCGAGACCTTCGTGGAGAACCAGTTCGTGCGCCCGGCGGCGATCCTGCGGGTCGGGCTCGTGCCGGTTCTGCCCACGCCGGCGATCGCGCTCTCAGGCGTGTCGCCCCAGCCGCTGATGCCGGGCGTCCGCGGGCGCGCGCGCTTCACGCTGCCCGCGAGCGCGGACATCACGCTCGACCTGTTCGACGCGCGCGGAAGGCGCGTGCGCGAGGTCGCGGCCGGACGATTCTCCGCGGGCCCGCACGAGGTCGTGCTGGACGCGCTGGGGGCCGACGGCCGAACCTTGTCGAGCGGCGTCTACTTCTTGCGGCTCTCCGCGCCGGCAGGGGCGGGCTTTTCGCCGCAGACGAGCCGGCTCGTGGTGCTGCGATGACCGGAGGCCAGTTCACGGCCGGCCCCGACAGCTTCGCCCACGCCAGGAACATGATGCTCCCGGCTACAACGATGCCCTGAGCCCCACGAAGAAGCTGCGTGTCGCCGCGGGGATCCACACCGGCGTCGGAGCATACGCGGGCGCAGGGTAGTCGACGTAGCCCGCGGTCTCGTACTTGCGATCGAACAGGTTCGACACGCGCAACGTGATCTCGGTCTCCTGGCTGCCCAGGAAGTTCGCGAGCTTGAAGCCGAGCGCCGCGTTCGCGACCGTCCACGGCGCGATCGTCTTGGACACGTAGCCCGGCGCGCTACGCAGCGACGGGTCCCTGCGCTCGTCCTCGGTGTTGTCGAGGTACTGCCGCCCCGCGTGCTCGACCGCGAACTCCAAGCGCCCGCGCCCCACGCGATACGCTGCCGCGACGCGCCCGCTCACGCCCGGGAAGCCCGCGATGCGATTGCCCGTGTAGTCGATCGTGGTCGCCGAGTCGACGTACTCCCGGTACTCGCCGAACTTGTCCGCCGACCACTGGAGAGCACCGCGCAACTCGAGCGCGCGGCCGGCGTGCAGCGCGAACGAGCCCTCGATGCCCTTGTGGTCCGAGCGCGCGGCGTTGCCCGTGATCGGGTTGCCATTGTCGTCGAGCGCGCCGTTGTAGACGATCTCGTTCTTGAAGTCCATCCAGTAGCCGCCGAGCGAGGCCTCGCCCCACGCGCCGCGCGAGCGCAGGCCGGCCGCCCAGTCGAACACGCGCTCGGGCTGGACGATCGGGTCCCTCAGCTCGCCGCTCGGCAGCGCGGTGGAGAATCCCGGCAACGAGCCGGCGTTCTCGGGGTCGTAGAGCTCGCGGAAGATCGGCTCGGCGTTCGCGCGCGAGAACGACGCGTAGGCTTCGAGGTGCTTGAGCATGCCCTGCTTCTGCTCGCGCAGCGTGGCGACCGCGCCGACGCGCGGCGTGAAGAACGTGTAGTCCTGGGTGAAGAACTGCCCGTTGAGCTTGTCGTCGAGCAGTTGGTAGCGCTGGCGGTGGAGCGACAGGTCGACCGAGCCGCGCAGCCGCTGCGTGAACGCCCAGCCCTGGCGCACGAATGCCGAGGTGTTGATCGCGCGCGCGCGGTAGTCGTAGTAGGTGTGGTTCGGCTCGGGGTTCGCGGGCTGGTCCTTCGACCACAGGAGCTCGCCCCAGTGGTGCCCCTCGTGATAACGCAGGTCGAGCCCGGCCTCGGCCTCGTAGCGCCCGGCGGTGACGCGCGCGCGCGGCACCCAGCCGAGGTGCACGTTCTTCACCCAGCGCCGGCGCACGATGTCGGTCGACGCGGGCGTCGACGGATC
>JBKJJJ010000142.1:0-3174 GCA_046598045.1 Candidatus Eiseniibacteriota bacterium | reverse complement strand
GGAGCTGCGGGCGCAGCTTCGCGAGCAGGGCCTGCACCGCCGCGGCGACCTGCACCGTGTTCGTCCCCGGCTGCCGCTGGACCGCGAGCACGATCCCGCGCTGGCCCTTGAACCACGACGCGACCTTGTTGTTCTGCACGTCGTCCTTGACCACGCCCAGGTCCCTAAGCCTGACCGGGGACCCGTTCTTCACCGCGACCACGATGTTCTCGAAGTCCTTCGCGTCCTGGAGCTGGCCGTTCGCCTCGACCGTGATCGCGCGCGTGGTGCCCCACAGGATGCCAGTCGGCAGGTTGACGTTCGCCGACTGGATCGCCCGCGACACGTCGGACACCGGGATGCCGCGCGAGGCCAGCGCGCCCGGGTCGAGCTGGATGCGCACCGCGTACTTCTGCGCGCCGAACACCGAGACCTGGGCCACGCCCTTGACCGTCGAGATGCGCTGGGACAGCACGTTCTCCGCGTACTCGTCGAGCTGCGACAGCGGCAGCAGCCTGGACGTGAGCGCGAGGAACAGGATCGGCTGGTCGGCGGGATTGACCTTCTGGTACGAGGGCGGAACGATGCCCGTGGGCAACGCGCGCAGGGTCTTCGCGATCGCGGCTTGCACGTCCTGCGCCGCGGCGTCGATGTCGCGGTCGAGCGCGAACTGAAGCGTGATGTTGGTCGAGCCGGTCGAGCTCGACGAGGTCATCGCGTCGAGCCCGGCGATGGTCGTGAACTGCTTCTCGAGCGGCGTCGCCACGGCCGACGCCATGGTCTCGGGGCTCGCGCCCGCGAGGTTCGCGCTCACCGAGATCACCGGGTAGTCGACGTTCGGCAGGTCGCTCACCGGCAGTTGCGTGTAGCCCACGACGCCGAACACCAGGATCCCGACCATGACCAGCGTGGTCATGACGGGGCGCTGGATCCAGATCGCCGAGAGGTTCATCGCACGATCACCCGCGCGCCCGGCGACAGGCGGAGCTGGCCGTCGGTCACGACCGTCTCCCCGCTTTTGAGTCCGGCGCTCAGGATCGTGAACTGGTCGTCGCTGCGCGCGACCGTGACCGGCCGCGGCGTCACGGTCGAGTCGGCGTTGAGCACGTACACGAACGTGCCCTGCTGCCCACCCGTCACCACAGGTGAGGGCACGACCAGCGCGTCCTCCTGGCTGTAGAGCACGAGGCGCACGTCCACGAACTGCCCGGGCACCAGCCGCCCGTCCCCGTTCGCGAACTCGCCCTTGAGCAGCAGCGTGCCACTCGCAGCGTCGACCGCGTTGTCGGCGAACACGAGTGCCCCCTCGATCGTCATGGTCGAGTCCGCGCCCGGGACGCTCACGATCACGCGCGGCGCCGGCTGGTGCGCCTTGTAGCGCTGGATCAGCGGCACGTCGCCCACCGGCACGGTGAACGCGACCCTGACCGGCCGCGTCTGGTTGACGGTGACCAGCGCCTCCGAGCTCTGCGGCTTGACGTAATCGCCCTCGTGCACGAGCAGGCGCCCGGTGCGGCCCGGGATGGGCGCGCGGATCGACGCATAGTTGAGCGCGAGCCGGGCCGCGCTCACGGTGGCCGCGTCCGCGGCTACGCCGGCGAGCGCTGCGTCGGCGGCGGCGCGTTTCTGGTCGAACTCGGACTGCGAGATCACGTTCCGCCCGAGCAGCGCCTGCGCGCGCGCGACGTCGAGCGACGCGAGCCGCGCCTGTGCCTTGTCGCGGTCGAACGCGGCCCGCGCCTGGGCGAGCGCGTTCTGGAACGGGCGCGGGTCGAGCTGGAACAGGAGCTGCCCCACGCCGACCTCGTCGCCCTCGTGGAACGCGACGCGCGTGACCACGCCCCCGACCTGCGAGCCGACGGCCGCGGTGCGCATCGCCTCGATCGTACCCGTGGCGTTGAGCGCGAACGGCATCGTGCGCTGCTCGGCGCGCGCGACCGTGACCGGCACGCGCTGGGGCTTGGGCCTCGGCGCCGCGGCACAACCGGGGAGCGACGCGATGGCGACGAGACCAGCGAGGACGAGTGGGCGGGGCACGTGTGCGGTCATGGAGGCTTTCCGGGCGCGCTGGTCACCGGGGATCACCCGGCGGGGAGCATGGGTTTCGCGTGTTGGCCGCAGTCTAGCCAATGACGCCGCGTGGCTGTCACGGAAGTGTGAGAATTGGGCGCTCGAGCGCCCGGAAAGGGCCCTCCATGAGCGAGTTATGGCAGTTGAATGGCAGCCTTGGGACTTCGCGTTGACCGCTCGCAACTTCGACGCTGCGAGTCGAGTCCGCTGCAAATCGCACGAGTGCCCGGGCGCTTCCTCAACAAAGTGATGCCACGGCGCGATGCGAATGTCTGGCGGCCTTGAGGCTGCGATAGAATCATGGCGTCGGCCGCGATGGAGATTCGGCCGGACTCCTCAGACTGCACCTCATGGACGAACCATCATGGTCCCCGGCGCCGCGCGCCGGGGTATGCGCAACCATCGTCCGGAGGTCCCCCGATGAATCGCGTTCGTCTCTCCGCCCTCATGCTGCTCGTCCTGGCACTCGCGCTGTCGTTCTCGCCCCACGCCTCGGAGGCCGGCAAGCCGACCGCCGGCAGTGGCGGCGGTTCGACGCTCTCCCTCACGCCCGGCGCCGTCGTGCCAACGCAGGGCGAGTTCGGCGCGTCCGCCACGGCCACGGTCAAGGCTGGCAGGGGCCAGATCTGCTTCACGACCACGATCGGGCGCCTGAGCGGCTACATCCTGACGATCGGGATCTACCAGGGGAGCGCGGGCGGCAACGGCCCGATGGTGCTGAGGCTCTCGCCCTCGCCGATCGGGATCAACCAGCTCAACGGTTGCGTGCCGGCGGACGATGCACTGGTGCGCGACATCGCGCGCAACCCGACGCACTACTACATCCAGATCAACACGACGCTCTATCCGGACGGCGCGGTGCGCGCGCAGCTATAGCGCTGATCCAGTCCGCCTTCAGGCAGGGCGGGCAACGCTCGCCAGGCACCACGGGCACTGCGTGTCCTCCGGCCCGCGCCCGATGCGGTTGCACTTCGCGCACCGCGTGATGCGGGTCTGGTCGCCATGCGCGGTTTGGAGCCGCTGGACGATTGCGCTCACCTGGGCGGCGTGCGCCTTGTCGAAGGGCGCGGGCTCCCAGGCGGGCATCTCGGGCAGGAGCTTGCGCGCCCGCGCGCCCCACTCGTG
>JBKJJJ010000119.1:0-4872 GCA_046598045.1 Candidatus Eiseniibacteriota bacterium | reverse complement strand
GCGGATCGCGCGCAGCTGGGGCCCGAGGCCGACGACGCGCACGAACTGGTCGTAGGGCTCGATGGACTCCTGGAGGTGCATGACGTTCTTGCCGCTGCCCTCGTAGCTCGCGCGCAGTCCGGCCTCGTCCTCGATGCGCGAGACGCCCTGCCAGCCGCCGCCGTCATAGGGCTTGAGGTAGGACGGGTAGCCCAGGCTCGCGCCGACCGTGCCGAGGTCGAACAGTTTCGCGTAGCGCTCGAGCGTGACCTTGAGGTCGGGCTTGGGCTCGTACTCCTTGGGCGGGATCATGAAGGTCTCGGGCACCGGCAGGCCGAGCGCCATCATGGCGGCGTAGGTGGTGTGCTTCTCCATCGCCTGGATCGACCACGGGTTGTTGAACACGTAGAGGTCGTCCATCAGGATCGACTTCTTGATCCACTCGCGGCTGACCGAGTACCAGTGCGTCAGGCGATCGACCACGAGGTCGTAGCGGCACGGCTGGCGCAGGTCGAAGGGCTCGATCGTCACGCGCTCGACGGCGAAGCGCACGGAGTCCTTGCCGACCGGGATCACCGGGTCGAGCCGCTTCAGGATTTCCTCGTAGCAGATGGGCCAGCACAGGTCGGCACCGAGAGACAGACCGATCGTGCGGGTGACGTTCGCCATTGCGGGGTGGCCTCGGGAATGCGTGGGACGGGGCCCCGGAAGCGATCCGGGACGGACCGACGCATGCTACCCGATGCGGGGTGGAGGGGTCAAAGGGGGCGGTGCCGGCGAAAGCTACTCGTAGATCATCCCGATCGGCCCCGGGAACAACCAGCTCAGCCCCGCCCGCAGGCGGTCCCGCCAGTTCTCCCAGTTGTGGCCGTCGCGCGCCTCGACGAAGCGCACCTCCATGCCGGTCGACTGCAGCAACGGCACCAGCGAGCGGTTCTCGTAGATCAGCGACTCGTACTGGCCGCAACTGACGAACACGCGCTCGGCGACGCGCGCCGGGCGGTCGCGGAACTCGTTCATGAAACGCACCACGGGGGCGAACGCGGGCCCGCGCGGGTTCGGACCGATGTCGCTGAACGCGAACGATCCCGATTGCAGCAACAAGCGCCCGTAGGTCCCGGGGTAGCGCCACGCGGTCGAGAGCGAGGCGACCGCGCCGAAGCTCGCGCCCATCAGGCAGCGCGACCCGGGCGAGCCTTCGATCGAATAGCGCCCGGAGAGCCACGGCACCAGCTCCTCGGTGAGGAAGCGCGCGTGCGGCTCGTGGTCGGCATACTCCACGAGGCGGTTCTCCGGATACGTCAGCGCGACGACCATGTCTGCGACCTCGACGCGGTGAATCAAGTTGTCGAGCACGGTCTCGAGGCCCGAGAACGCGAGGTAGTCGCCGCCGTCGTGCACGATCAGGAGCGGGTAGCGCCGCCCCGGGCGAAAGCGCGCCGGCAGGTAGACGCCCACGCGCGCGTCGCGGCCGAGCGCGCGGCTGTGGAACGAGTGGTCCTCGATCGTGCCGGGTCGGGCCTCCGGGTCGGGCCTCGTCCACTCGGGCAGCTCGTAGCCGCGCGCGTGCACGACCGAGTTCGCGCCGAACGGATCGTGCGCGTGGAGCGGATTGCGCGGATCCTCGATCCACTCGCCGCGGTCCCCGCGCTCGATCTCGAACTTGTACTCGACGCGCGAGCGGTCGGGGAGCTGGAGCGTGAGGTACCACAAGTCCGTACCCTCGACGCGTACGAACGACTGGCTCGCCGGCAACCCGTAGATGAAGTGGCGCAGGCGCACCGCGTCGGCCTCGCCGCGCCACACGAACGTGACGCTCGTCCCCTCGATCAGCGGGAAGGCGTGCTGGGCGAGGAAGGCGTTCACCGCGGCTGCGTCGGGCTGGCCGCCGTCGAGCAGGCGCAGGATCGCGAGCCGGTGCGCGCCTGCGCCCGGGTCGGTCACGGCCGTCCCGTCCGCGCTCACGCCGCCACCCCGCTGCTTTCGAGCGGCGAGAGCACGCCGTCCTCGCCGATCCGGAGGCAGCCCGCGTCGGCCGACCAGTTGCCACCGAGTTGCCACGTCAGCGCCGCGCCGTCCTCGAGCACGACGGAGGCGCGCCCCGCGAACCGGCGCGCGAACAGCGAGGTCCTGAGTGTGTCCGAGAGATCGAGCCGCCGGCGCGCGTGCGGCAGGAAGACGAGCCCGCCCGCGAGCGCGAGGCCGGCATCGAGCACCTGCGCGTGACCCGTTCCGTGCGGCGGGTGATCATGGAACAGCACCACGCGCTCGGAGCAGGCGATTGCGCCGCCCGACCACGCGAGCACCGGCCGGTCGCCGGTGAGCGCGAGCACGTCGAACAGCTTGAGGCGGTTGACCAGCACCGCGACGTGGCCACCCGCGATCGCGAGCCCGGAGACGCCGGCGACCAGGCGGGCGATGTCCGCGCGCTCGGCGCGCAGGGCGTCGCGCTCCCGGGGATGCCAGCGCGCCTCGAACTCGGCATGCACTTCGGCCATGCGCGTGGTGTGCAATTCGTCGAGCACGCGCACGGCGTCGAGGGCCTCCTTGCGCTCCTCCTCCAGCAGGCGGGCGTGACCCGGCCGTGCGGCGAGAGCCACGCACGGAGCCATCGCGGCGTCGAGACGCAGCGCGTAGATCTCCTGCATCTCGCGGAACAGGCCCTGCCGGCGGCGGTATGCGTCCGCGAACTCGGGATCGGCCGCGAACACGGCCTCGCCGCGGCGGTGGAGCTCGAGGTTCACCGCGCGGCCACCGAGGTGCTCGTGCAATTCCTCGACCTCGCGCTCGCGCTCCTGCCAGCCCGCGGTCACGGTCGCGAGGTCGCCCTCGATGCCGAGCGCGGAGACGGCATGCGCGAGCGTCGGGCGAAAGCGCTGCGGCCCGAGGAACGCGAGCGCGCGGGGAATCGCGTCGCTCATCGCGCGCGCACCGTGACGGTCTCGCCGATGAAGTCGAACAGCCGGCGCAGCTCGTCGTAGTCGGGATGGCGGGCGCGCACCCACGCGTTCGCCATGTAGCCGGCCTCGACCGGCTGGGTCGGCGTGCCGGGTGGCGGGAAGTAGGAGTCGATCAGCGCGTCGCCCAGCACCTCGTGCATGCGATCGACGCCCTCGTAGCCCTGGATCTCGCCGTCCTGGTCGGGGCGGAGCGCGATCAGGCCGGCGGAGTAGCGGCGCGACGGGCGTTGCGTGACCCGGCCCTGCGTGACCGCGAACGCCCAGTCGCGGTAGAGGTCCATGTCGTTCGCGTGGCAGTACAGGTCCCAGGTGCGGACGCCCGGCGGGCGGCAGCCGATCTCCGAGAACTTGAGGCCCTTGGGACCATGGAACCATTCCATGTGCGTCGCCGACGTGCCGATGCCGAGCAGCGGCAGCACGCGGCGGCCCATCGCCTTGACCTCCTCGTAGCCCTCGGCGCTGTCGACGCGATTCGAGACCACGACCTGCGGCGAGATCCAGCGCGTGCGCATGGCCTCGAGCACGTTGGGGTAGTAGTGGAGCGCGAACTCGTGCGCGACCTTGCCGTCGATCGACAGTGTGTCGTACACGCCCTCGTGGCCCTCGATGAACTCCTCCATCGCGACCGAGCGGCCCTGGGCGAGGCCGGAGCCGGCAATCGCGGCCTCGAGCTCGCCATCGTTCGCCACGCGGAATGTGCCCGAGGCGCCCGCCGAGTCGCGCGGCTTGAGGATCAACGGATAGCCGACCTGCGCGGCGAACGCGCGCGCCTCCTCGGGCGAGGACGCGGCCGAGGATTGCGCGCACGGGATCCCGCCGGCGCGCAGGGCCTCCTTCATCGAGGGCTTGTCGCGGCACAGCCAGGTGGTGTGGACCGACGTGCCCGGGATGCCGCACACCTCGCGCGCCTTCGCGGCGGCCATGACGTGGGCCTCGATCACGGCCTCGAGCTTGTCGATGTATGCCTTGCCCTGGAGCCAACGCACCTTCTCGATCAGCGCGTCCTCGTCGACCACCGAGCGCACCTGTTCGTAGTGCACCATCCAGCGCTTGAGGTCCGGATCGAGCGATTCCTTGGGGCGCTCGCCGATGCCGATCACGGTGGCGCCCGATTCGAACAGGCCGCGCACGAACTCGCGCTGGTTCGCGGGGAACGACGGTTCGAGGAAGATCACGTTCATGCTCGGCCCGCCTCCGCCGGGATCATCGAGGTGTACAGCTCCACGTACCGGAGCGCCTGCACGCTCCAGCCGAAGTCCTTCGCCATGCCGTTCCTGACCAGTTTCGCCCACGCCGTCGGGTTGGCGTAGGTCTCGAGCGCGGCGTGGATCGCCCACTCGAGCCCGGCCGCGGTGAAGTGTTCGAACACGAAGCCCGTGCCCGTGCCGGTCGCAGGGTCGAAATGCTCGACCGTGTCGGCGAGGCCGCCCGTCCTGCGCACGATCGGCGGCGTGCCGTAGCGCTGGCTGTACATCTGGTTGAGCCCGCAGGGCTCGTAGAGCGAGGGCATGAGGAACAGGTCGCTGCCGGCCTCGACGAGGTGCGCGAGCCGTTCGTGGAAGCCGCGCCACAGCCGCGCCTTGCCCGGGTGTGCGTTCGCCAGCCCCTCGAGGAAGCTCTCGTAGCGCGGGTCGCCGCTGCCGAGCGCGACGAAGCGCAGGTCGCGCTCCGCGAGCAACTGCGGCAGCGTGCCCTCGAGCAGCTCGATGCCCTTCTGGTGCGAGAGCCGCGTCACGATGCCGAGCGTGGGCACGCCTTTCTCATACGGCAGCCCGACCGACTCGAGCAGCGCCTGTTTGTTCTTCTCCTTGCGGTAGAGGCTCTTCTCCGAGTAGCGCGCGACCAGGTGCGGGTCGGTGCGCGGGTTCCAGGCGTCGGTGTCGATGCCGTTCAGGATGCCCGACAGGTCGGCGCCGCGCGTGCGCAGCAGCTC
>JBKJJJ010000063.1:0-21437 GCA_046598045.1 Candidatus Eiseniibacteriota bacterium | reverse complement strand
CGGATATCGATGCCGCTGTAGCCGTCCACAGTGATCGGCGCGCTCTGCGCGATCGCCTCCTGCGCGTCGTTGAAGTACGAGTCCTGGCCGAAGAACGTGCCGACCGAGCCCACGATCCCGAGCATGTCGCGCCGGTAGACCTGGTGGTTGACGCGCACGAGGAGACCCGGGTCGATGTTGCCCTTCTTGAGCGTGCCCATCGGGTAGGACACGCCGGCGTCGAACCACCAGGCATTCGAGTGCGGCGCGTCGAGCAGGTCCTGCCCGACCCGCGCAACCGTCCCGGTCTGGTCGCCGCCGAGATCCATGGGCGGCCGGTCGACGATGGATTCCGCCGCGCCTGCCGGCGGGGCCGCCAGCGCAAGCGCGAGGGCGATCAGGCTAACCGGAAAGAAACTCCGCATCTCATTCCTCCATGACTCGGGACCGAGGAAGGCACGCCGCTCGTGGCCGTCGACCCTCGTGGTCGCGGCACGGCCAGATTAGGGAGGACCCGCCTCGGGGCGCAAGGGCCGATTCGGCGGGGCCGGGAATCCGTCCATTCCCGTTTTCGGCGTGATTTGGGGTCTGCTTGAGGTCAATCCACCTCTCCATCAAGCGGGGCGAGATGCCGCTGGCACAAACACTTGCGACACTTCGCCGGAGTGGTTTCGGCTTGCCCCGGCGGGCCCGGCGTGGTTACCTGCGCAGGACAAATCGTTCGGCCCTCGCGCACAATGAGATGGAACGCGCGGGGTCGGGCCGCATCCAACCGACGAAAGCCCGCCTGAGCGGGCGTTGCCGGACCCGACGAGACGAGGACCGCGTGGACTGTAAGGACGTCATCGCCCAGCTCTCGGACTACCTGGATGCCGAAGCGGCCCAGGACCTGTGCGCGAGCCTCGAGGCACACTTCGTGGAGTGCTCGCACTGCCGGGTGTACATCGATACGGTGAAGAAGACGATCTCGCTCTACCGCTCCGAATCCGCACTCGAGTGCCCCGAGCAAGTTCGCCTCCGGCTGCACAGCATCCTCTCCTTCGAATACCGGAAGAAATAACCGAATGCGCCTGGGAATCCTTGGCCTGCCGCAAGGCGGGAAGACGACGCTGTTCGAGATCCTCGTGTCCAATGCTCCGCCCCGCGCCCCGGGCGCCCGCCAGGATCGCGTCGGTATCCTGCGCGTGCCCGACGAGCGCGTCGACCGCCTGAGCGGCATGTACAAGCCCAAGAAGACCACGTTCGCCACGCTCGAAGTCGTGGACTCGCAGGCCATGGGCCAGGGCCCGTCGAGTGGCGGCGCGAAGGGTCCTGACCTGTTCGCGGGCGTGCGCAATGCCGACGCGCTGGTGCTGGTCGTGCGCGCCTTCGAGGATCCGAGCGTGCCGCACCCGAAGGGTTCGGTCGACCCGGCGCGCGACCTCGCGGACCTCGAAGCCGAGATCCTGCTCAACGACATGGCGATCGTCGAGACCCGCCTCGAGCGCATCGTCAAGCAGAAGCGGATCGCGAAGACCGCCGAACTCGAACGCGAGGAAGTCGTCCTCGGGCGCTGCAAGGAGGTGCTCGATCGGGAGACCCCGCTGCGCGAGCTGGAGTTCGACAAGGACGAGGATCGCGCGCTGCGCGGATTCCAGTTGCTGTCGCGCAAGCCGCTGCTGGTGGTCTACAACGTCGGCTCCGGCCAGCCGTTCGCCGCGCCCACGGGGGAGCGCACCGGCGTGTCGACCGTCGTGCTGCCGTGCGCCGACGAGCGCGAGGTGGCGCAGCTTCCGGCCGAGGAGCGCGCCCAGTTCCGGGAGGCCTACGGGATTTCCGAGGACGGGCTGGTCATGCTCGTGCGCTCGGCGTACCGGCTGCTCGGGCTGATCTCCTTCCTCACCGCCGGCGAGGACGAGGTGCGCGCGTGGACGATCCTGGACGGTGACACCGCGGTCGACGCCGCGGGCGCGATCCACTCCGACCTGGCGCAGGGTTTCGTGCGAGCGGTCGTGATGTCCTACGGGCAGTTCCTCGAGGCGGGATCCGAGGCGAAGGCGCGCGAGAAGGGCTGGCAGCGCACGGAGGGCCGCGACTACAAGGTGGTCGACGGCGACATCCTTCACATCCTTCATAATAAATAGACACGCCTCCCGATTTTTTCGCTTGGAGCCCCCGGCCCGATGGGTCTAGGGTTGTCCAACGCGGAAAGGAGGTGGTCCAGTGCCCAGTTCGATTACCGGTAGCACCGAGGATCGCGGAGGTGGCAGCAGCTAGCCGCGGAAGTGTTGAAGGTGCGGACAGCTAATCCCAACTGCCCACCGGGGTTCGGGGGGGTCGCGCAAGCGGCCCCCCCACTCATTTAGGGGCGCCAGCCCTTGGACGGGGCCCAATTCCCTGTTAGATTCCGGGGGACTCCTTCGGGGCGGGGCGCAAGTCCCCACCGGCGGTACAGCCCGCGAGCCGGGGCCCCTCGGGGTCCGGGCAGGATCCGGTGAAATTCCGGAGCCGACCGTCACAGTCGGGATGAGAGAAGGGGGATGCCGGGTTGACCCGCGCCTGTCCGGCGTGGGACTCGGCGTGCTCGCTTCTGCCCCGTGGAAACCTCCGCGGGGCATTTTCGTTTCCGGGGAGCAGGATCCGGCCAGCAGCGCATCGAACCATCGGGGCCCCGTGCGATCACGATCCAGGGATGACGAGTTCATGGCCGAAGCACTCACGCTCGGGGAGCGGGGCGCCGGCCGGACGCGGCCGAACCCGCGGGTCGGGGCGGTCGTGGTGCACCAGGGGCGCGTGGTCGGCCGGGGCTTCCATCGCCGTCTCGGGGCGCCGCATGCGGAATGCGCCGCGCTCAAGCAGGCCGGCGCGCGCGCGAAGGGCGCGACGCTCTACGTCACGCTCGAGCCCTGCGTGCACGACGGCCGCACACCGCCGTGCGTCCCGAAGATCCTGGCGGCCGGCATCCGCCGCGTCGTGGCGGCGCATCGCGACCCGGATCCGCGCGTCAAGGGCCGTGGCTTCGCGTGGCTCCGCCGCGCGGGCATCGAGGTCACGGTCGGCGTGCGCCAGGACGAGGCGCGGGCGCTCAACGCCGGCTACCTGAGCGCGCACGAGCGCGGCCGGCCGCGCATTGCGCTCAAGCTCGCGGCGTCGCTCGACGGCAGGATCGCGCCGGCACGCGGGGGTTCGCGCTGGATCACCGGCGCCGAGTCGCGGCGCGCCGCGCACGAGCTGCGCGCGCGCCATGACACGATCGTGGTCGGCGCCGAGACCGTGCGCCGGGACGATCCGGAGCTCACGGTGCGCGACGCCCGGCTCGCCGGGGAGGCGCCGCTGCGCGTCGTCGTCTCCTCGGACCTGAGGTTCCCGCCGCGCGCGCGGTTGTTCGCGCCCCGGCTGGCGCGCGGGACCGTGGTCGCGACGCTCGACCCGATGGCGCTCCCGGCGCGCGATCGCCGCGCGCACGAGCTGCGCGCGGCGCGGCTCGCGCAGCGCGGCGTGGCGATCTGGTTCCTGCCGAAGGGCGAGCCCGGCGGCGTCGCGCTCGACGTGCTGTGCGCGCGGCTCGCGGCCGAGGGGCGGCACGATGTGCTGGTCGAGGGCGGCCCGACGCTGGCGGCGCGCCTCGCCGACCTGGAGTTGGTCGACGAACTGTGGCTGTTCATCGCGCCGCGCCTGCTCGGCACCAAGGCGCGCGCGTGGGGCTTCGGCGACCGGGCGACGACGCTCGCGGGCGCGTGGCGGCTCGAGCCCGCGCTCACGCTCTCGCTGGGCGAGGACCTCGTGGTGTACGGGCGCCCCGCACGCGCACGCAAGAAACGGAGCTGATCGTGTTCACCGGATTGATCGAGGAAACGGGCATCATCGAGACCTCCGAGCCCGAGGAGGGTGGCCGGCGCCTCACCGTCTCCGCCGCCGTCGTCGGACAGGGTCTCGCGATCGGCGATAGCGTGAGCGTCAACGGCTGCTGCCAGACCGTGGTCGGCACGGGCAGCGGATCGTTCGCCGTCGTCGCCGTGCCCGAGACCTTGCGTTGCACCAACCTGGGCTCCCTGGTGGAAGGGGACAGCGTGAACCTGGAGCGCCCCGTCCGGATGATGGACCGCCTCGGCGGGCACTTGGTGCAGGGCCACGTCGACGCGGTCGGTCGCGTGCGCGGGCTGCGCGAGGAGCCGCCGGGCTACTGGCTGTCCATCGCCGCCGATGCCGACGTGCTGCGCTACGTCGCCCTCAAGGGCTCGATCACGGTCGACGGCGTGAGCCTGACCGTGGCGGGCCTGGACGAGGGCGGATTCGAGGTCGCGATCATCCCGCACACCTGGGAGGCGACGATCTTGCAGAACTACCGATCCGGGAGCGAGGTCAACCTCGAGGTGGACCTGGTGGCCCGCTACCTGGAGCGGTTGCTCAAGGAGGTCTCGTGAAGCGCAGGATCGCAGTCCCGAAGCAGGCCGTCCGCCCCGCCGCCACGGCGCGGCGCGCGCTGACGAAGAAGGGGGTCGTCCCCGTCGACGATCCGCGCCTGGTCGAGGTCGAGGCGGCGATCGCCGAGATCCGCGCCGGCCGCATGATCGTGGTGGTCGACGACGCGGACCGCGAGAACGAGGGCGACCTGATCATGGCCGCCTCGAGGATCACGCCGGCCAACGTCAACTTCATGGTGACCGAAGCGCGCGGCCTGCTCTGCGTGCCCCTCTCGAGCGAGCGCGCCGAGGAGTTGGATCTGTTCGCGATGACCGCCGAGAACACCGCGCTCCACGGTACGGCATTCACGGTTTCGGTCGACGCGGCCGAGGGTGTCACGACCGGCATCTCGGCAGCCGACCGCGCGCGCACGATTCGCATGCTCGCCGACCCGATGTCCAAGGCCGTGGACTTCGCGCGTCCGGGCCACGTGTTTCCCCTGCGCGCGGTGCGCGGCGGCGTGCTCCGGCGCGCCGGCCACACCGAGGCCGCGCTCGACCTCGTCCGGCTCGCGGGGCGGGGCGACGTGGGCGTGTTGTGCGAGATGATGGCGCCCGACGGCGCGATGGCGCGCCTGCCGCTGCTGACGCGCTTCGCGAAGAGGCACGGGCTCAAGATGCTCGCGATCAAGGACCTGATCGCCTACCGTCGGCGCCACGAGAAGCTCGTGCAGGAGATCGTCACCACCACGCTGCCGACAGCCGAGGGCACCTTCGACCTCCATCTCTACGAGAGCCTGCTCGACGGCGACCACCACGTCGCCCTCGCCATGGGGGACGTCTCGACGAAGGAGCCTGTGCTCGTGCGCGTACACTCGCAGTGCCTGACCGGCGACGTGTTCGGCTCGTTGCGCTGCGACTGCGGTCCGCAGATGCGCGCCGCTCTGGCGGCGATCGCGAAGGCGGGGCGCGGCGTGTTCCTCTACATGCGGCAGGAGGGGCGCGGCATCGGCCTGGCGAACAAGCTCAAGGCCTACGTACTGCAGGACCAGGGCTACGACACCGTGCAGGCGAACCTCAAGTTGGGCTTCCCTGCCGACCTGAGGGACTACGGCATCGGCGCGCAGATCCTCCACGACCTGGGCGTGCGCAAGATCGAGCTCATGACCAACAATCCGCGCAAGATCGTCGGGCTCGAGGCGTTCGGGCTCGAGATCGTCCGGCGCCGCTCGATCGAGATCAAGACCAACGTCAACAATCGGCGCTATCTGGCGACCAAGCGCGACAAGCTCGGGCACCTGCTCGACCTGGGCGGCGGGGAGACGCGTTGAGCGCAGGCCGTCCCGGGATCGGGCGCGTTTACGAGGGTCAAGGGCCGGCCGCCGGGCTGCGCATCGCCCTCGCCGCGAGCCGTTTTCACGGCCCCATGGTCGAACGCCTGGTCGAGGGCGCCGCCTCGGAACTGGCGCGACTCGGAATAAAAGCGGAAGATGTCGAACTCGCGTGGGCGCCGGGGGCGTTCGAGCTGCCGTACCTCGCCCAGGTGCTCGCGCGCACGGGACGGTATGACGCGATCGTGACGCTCGGCGTCGTGATCCGCGGCGAGACGCCGCACTTCGACTACGTATGCGCCGAAGCCGCGCGCGGCGTGGCCGCCGTGGCGAGGGCCGAGGGGGTGCCGGTGCTGTTCGGGGTGATCACGGCGGACGATGCGCAGCAGGCGCACGCCCGGGCGGGCGGCGTCGGCAACAAGGGCGCCGAGGTGGCGCGGGCCGCGGTCGAATTCATCGCCGCCCTGAGGGAGGCGCGATGAGCGGCGGCATCGGACCGAGGCGGCGCGGCCGGGAACTGGTGTTCCGCCTGATCTACCAGGCGGACCTGACGCATGACGGCATCGGCGTGCTCTGGCAATCGCTGAAAGACGAGGAGCGATTGCCCGAGGAGGCGCGCGAGTACGTCGAGGCGCTCGTGGTCGTGCTCGAGGACGTGATGCCCGAGCTCGACCGCCGCATCGAGGCCGCGCTCGAGCGCTGGAACTTCGAGCGGCTGGCCGCGACCGACCGGAGCGTGTTGCGCCTCGCGACCGCCGAGTTCTCGCACCTGCCCGGCACGCCGGCGCGGGTGGTGATCGACGAGGCGGTTTCGATCGCGCGCAAGTACGGTCGCGAGGAGTCGGGACGCTTCGTCAACGGCGTGCTCGACCGCCTCGCCCGGGACCTGCGCCCGGGTGAACTCGAGGAGGCGCCGGAAGGGCGCGGAGCGGCGGGTCGCGGCGCCGCCGAGGAGGGCGCGTGAGAATCGCGATCCTGTCCGACATCCATTCCAACGGCGACGCGCTGGGCGCGGTGCTCGAACACGCGCGCGCGAACACCATCGACACCTGGTGGTGCCTGGGCGACATCGTGGGCTACGGCGCCGAGCCGAACCTCGTGGTCGACCGCGTGCGCGAACTCGGCGCAGTCTGTGTCGCGGGCAACCACGACTGGGCGGCGTGCGGCCTGGTCTCGACCCGGCTGTTCAACCGCCACGCGGCGTTCGCCGCCGAGTGGACCGCGCGCAACACGACCCCCGACAACCTCGCTTGGTTGAAGGCCCTTCCGCTGGTCGAGCGGCGCGAGAACACGCTGCTCGTCCATGCCACGCCCTCCGCCCCCGAGGAGTGGAACTACTGCATGCTGATCGAGGACGCGCTGCTCGAGATGGACTCTTTCACGGAGCCGCTGTGCGTGATCGGCCACTCCCACTACCCGGGCGTGTTCGAGAAGGACGGCGAGGACATCCGCTACACGCGCGCGCCCGAGCTGCGCCTGCGCCCCGGCCGGCAGTACCTGGTCAATGTCGGGTCGGTCGGCCAGCCGCGCGACGGCGACCCGCGCGCCGCGTATGCGACCTACGACACCGAGAGCGGGCTGCTCGAGCATGTGCGCGTGAACTACGACGTCGAGGCCGCGCAGGCGAAGATCCTCGCCGCCGGGCTGCCGGCGTTCCTCGCGGCGCGATTGGCGGCCGGGGACTGATGCAGGGGATCGCCCCCGGCTTCGCGGGCGCTCCCGGTCGCGTCCTCGTCACCGACGGCGAGTTCAAGCACGCGCTCGGCATCGCGCGCGCGCTCCACGATCTCGGCCACGAAGTCCACCTCGTGGCGCGCTCCGGCCGCGCGCCCGCGGCGCACTCACGCGCGGTGCAGCGCGTGCACTACCTCCCGGCTCCGAAGGACCCCGCTTACCCCGAGGCGCTGCTGGCGTGCGCCACCGGGCTCGCGCCCGTGAGCCTCGTGGCGGTGGGGGATGGCGCGGTCCACGCCGCCGACCTGCTGCGCGAGCGCTGGCCCGCCGGGGTGCGCGTCGCGCTGCCGCCGGCAGGGTCGCTCGTGGTCGCGAACGACAAGGCGAAGACCGGAGCGCTCGCGCGCAGCCTCGGCCTGGCGACCCCGCGCGAGACGGCGGCGGATTCCCCCGCGGCAGCCGCCGACGCGTTCGCGGCGCTCGGCGGGCGCGCGGTGTTCAAGTCGCGTTTCGAGGCGGGGCGGAAGATCCTGCGCTATGTCCGGTCCGCGGACGAGGTTCCGGCCGCCTACCAGTACGTGCACGCGCTCTCGGGCGCGGGTCCGCTGGTCCAGGAGCATGTCGAGGGTGAGGGCTGGGCGTGGTTCGCGCTCTACTGGGAGGGACGCCTCGTGCGGCGCTTCATGCACCGCCGCGTGCGCGAGTGGCCGCCCTCGGGCGGGACCAGCGCGTGCGCCGAGAGCGTGCGGAGCGCCCCCGAGCTCGAGCGCGCCGGCGGGGCGCTGCTCGACGCGCTCGCGTGGCACGGCGTCGCGATGGTCGAGTGCAAGCAGACGCCCGAGGGCCGCTTCGTGCTGATGGAGATCAACGCCAAGTTCTGGGGCTCACACGACCTCGCTCTCGCCGCGGGGGTGAACTTCCCGGGCGACATGGTCGCGCTGCTCGAGGGCCGCCCCCTGGTCCAGCCGCAACCGCCCTACCGGCAGGTGCGCTTCTCGTGGCCGTTCGGTGGCGACCTGTGGCACGGGATCGCGGCGCCGTCGCACCTGCCGGCCGTGGTGCGCGACGCGCTCTCGCCCGGCGTGGCGCACAGCCTGCGCTGGGACGATCTCCTGCCCTCGCTCTACGAGATCGCGCAGTGGGCCCGCTCGACGCCGGGCGCGCTGCGCGAGGGGAGGGAGCTGTCGTGAGCTGGACGCTGATCGCGCACGCGCACTCCCGGCATTCGTACGACTCGCTGAGCGACCCGCGCGCGCTGGTCGAACGCGCCAGCGCGCTCGGCGCGCACGCGCTCGCGATCACGGACCACGACACCTGGCGCGGCTCCGTCGAGGCGGCCGAGTACGTGAAGGCGCGAAACCTTCCGCTGGTCGTGATCCGCGGCTCGGAGGTCTCGACCGACGAGGGCGACGTGATCGGGCTGTTCCTGGCGAGCGATCCCAGCGAGAAGCGCGCGCTCGCCCTGTGCGACCGCGTGCACGCCGAGGGCGGGTTGATCGTGCTGCCCCACCCGTGCAGGTGGCGTGCGCCGCGGCCTGAGTTGATCGCGCGCGCCGACCTGATCGAGGTCTTCAACGCGCGCACGCCCCGCATCGCGAATGCGCAGGCGCGCCTGCTCGCGAACGCGGCGGGCAAGCCCGCGCTCGCCGCGCCCGACGCGCACCGGGTGAGCGAGTTGGAGCTGGCGCGCGTCGTGTTCGAGGGCGACCCGCCCGCAGACGAGGCCGCGCTCAAGGCCGCGATGCTCACCGCGCCGCGCACGTTCGTTGCGCGCGGCGGGTCGATCTGGGCGGAGTGGCGGAGCCAGGCCATCAAGCTCTGCAAGCGCCCGGACCCGGGATTGGCGTGGCACCTCGCGCGGGGCGCGGCGCGCCGGCTCGTCAAGCCGGCGGAGTACCTCGCCGAATGACGCGCGCCGCCGGCGGACCGTTACGTGTGCTCCACGGCACGTACGAGATCGCCGGGCAGGGCATGGTGCTCGCCCAGGGGCTCACCGCCGCCGGTGCCGACGCGCGGTCGCTTGCCTATCGCGTGGACTGGGACGGGCGGCGCCCCGCGATCATCATCGAGCTCGACCCGTTGCCCCTGCCCGTGCGCGGCGTGGTCATGGCGCAGACGTTCGCGCGCTACGCCTCCGCGTTCGACGTGTTCCATTTCCACTTCGGCACCTCGTTCCTGCCACGGATGCTCGACGTGCCGCTGCTCAAGGCGATGGGCAAGACCGTGGTGTTCCACTTCCACGGCTGCGAGGTGCGCAACAAGGCGTGGATGCGCTCGCACCATGCGCTCGCCGCGTGCACCGAGTGCGATCCGTTCTGCAAGCCCGATCGTCAGCGCTGGCTGCTCGCGCAGGCTGGGCGCTATGCGGACCGCATCTACTACTCGACGAAGGACCTCGCCGAATCGGTGCCGGGGGGCGTCGAGTTGCCGCTCGCAATCGAGTCCGCGCGCTGGGAAGCCGCGGGGCGCGCCGCCGCGTTTCCCGAACCCGACCTGCGCGACGGCGTGCGCGGACCGGTGGTGGTCGCGCACACGCAGACCACCACGCCCCTGATCAAGGGCACCCCGCACATCGAGGCCGCGATCGACCTCTTGCGCTCCGAATTCCCGAAGCTCGAGTACCGCCGGATCGAGAAGCTCCCCTGGGCCGCGATGCCGGACGCGCTCGCTTCGTGCGACCTCCTGGTGGATCAACTGTTCATGGGCTGGTACGGGCTGCTCGCGATCGAGGGCATGTCCGTCGGCAAGCCGGTCGTGTGCTACCTGCGCCCCGAGTTCGCCGCCACCGTGCCCGACTGCCCGCTCGTCAGCGCGACGCCTTCGACCATCACCCAGGTCCTGCGCGAACTGATCAGAGACCCGGTCCGCCGCCGCGCGCTCGGCGAGCGCGGCCGCGCGTACGCGCGCGCGCACCACGACGCGTCGATCGTGGGACGCGACCTGCTGGCGCAATACGCGGCGATCCGGGGAGCGGCTCGATGATCGTGCGCCTGGTCGTCGATCCGGCGCAGGCCGGCGCGGCGGAGGCCGGTTGGGCGGCGAGCGTGCTGCTCTCGCTCACCGGCTTCGCGTGGCGCGAGGGCGCAGCGGGGGAGGGCCCGCTGGTGTTCGTCGGCGACCCCGCGCGCGCGCCTGGGGATGCGGCGATCGTGCTGCCGTGGTGCGACGCGGGGCCATGGACGCCCTCGGGGATCGCGCTCGTCACGTTCGAGGGCGTGCCCGTGCCCTGCCCCGGCGGCCGATTGGGCGCCCCGCCCGATGAACGCACGGTCCCCGACGTCTGGCTGCGCGCCGTATTCACACTGCTCGCGCGCGAGGAGGAGCGGCTCGAGCCCGCGCGCGACCAGTGGGACTGTTTCGCCGGCACGCAGTCGCGGCTCCACGCATTGGGCGTGCTCGATCGGCCGCTCGTCAACCAGTTCGCCAGGCGGCTCGCGGACCGGCTCACGCGCTGGGCGCTCGCGCGGCATGCCACGCTGCCGACGCTCGCGCTCTGGCCGCACGGCAAGCGCTTCGCGGTCATGCTGTCACACGACGTGGACGAGGTGCGCTTCGGCTCGCTGGTCGAGGCGACCCGGCTGCTGCCGCTCGCGCGCACGCCACGCTCGTACGCGCTGCGGGCCGGGCTGACGCAGGCCGCGCGCGGGGCCTTGGGGCTGGGGCACGCCGATCCCTACTGGAACTTCGAGCGCTGGCTCGCCTCCGAGGAGACGCGCGGATTTCGCTCCTCGTTCTACTTCTGCGCGCCGCGATTGGACGCGCGCCACGAGTACGACGCGCGTTACCGCTTCGGCGACCGCGTCGACTTCGAAGGCCGGCGGGGGACCGTCACCACGCTCATGGCGCGACTCGCCGAGCGCGGCTGCGATGTCGGACTGCACGGCAGCTACCTTAGCCACACGAGCGGTGACGAACTCGCGCGGCAGCGGGCGCAGGTCGAGGCGGCCTCGGGCCGCGCCGCTGTGGGAACCCGGCAGCACTACCTGCGTTTCGACATTGCCCGCACCTGGCGCGCGCAGGAGGAAGCGGGCTTCGAGTACGACTCGACACTCGGCTACAACGAGGCGATCGGTTTCCGCGCCGGGATCGCCGCGCCGTTCGCCCCCTGGGACGCCGCCGCCGGGCGGCCGCACCGCCTGCTCGAGCTCCCGCTCACATTGATGGACGGCGCACTGTTCCGCACGCTCGGGCTGGATGGCGGGGGGGCCGCGGCGCGGGTGCGCGAGCACCTGGACGTGGTCGAGCGGGCGGGGGGCCTGGCCGTACTGCTGTGGCACCCCAATGGCGCCCATGAACGTGCGTTCCCCGGCTGGTGGCAGGCGTGGGAGGCCGCGCTGGACGCGCTCGCCGGCCGCGGCGCGTGGGTCACCGATGGGGCCACGATCGCACGCTGGTGGCGGGAGCGGGCCGGGAGCCCCCAAAGCTAGCGCAAGGCGTTGCAAACGATTGGCAATCGGCAAGTTGACCGGGGCCATCCGCCCCGGTACACTGCTGAATTCGTATGGCCAACGCGCGCGAAACGACCCCGGATCACTGGCAGCGCTTCTGGACCGACGGCCGACCCCTGCACGAGGTGTACTCGAACCAGGGTCGGCTCGTGGAGCAGGCGCTTGCCCAGGGATCGCTGTCGGGCCGCCGCGTCCTCGAGGTCGGCGCCGGTACCGGGCGCGACACCATGGAACTGGTGCGCCGCGGCGCGATCGGCTACGTGCTCGACTACACGTTCGGCAGCCTCCGACTGATGCAGCAGCACGCGCAGCACATCGGCGTCCCACTGACGCTGGTCTGCGCCGACGCGCGCGCGCTGCCGTTCAAAGAGGGCGCGTTCGGCCTCGTGTTCCACCAGGGCCTGCTCGAGCACTTCCGGGATCCGGCCAGCCTGCTGGTCGAGAACGCGCGCGTGCTCGAACCGTCCGGTACGCTGATCGTGGACGTGCCCCAGCGCTATCATCTCTACACCGTCGCCAAGAAAATCCTGATCGCGCTCGACAAGTGGTTCGCCGGCTGGGAATGCGAGTTTTCCCCGGCCGAACTCGAGGGGCTCATCCGCGCGCAGGGTCTCGACATCAAGCGCACCTACGGCGACTGGATGGTGCCCGGGCTGTTCTACCGGGCGGCCCGGGTCACGCTCGCGAAGGCGGGCATCAAGGCCCTTCCGATGTACCCCAAGGGCCCGCCGCTGTGGGAGTCGTTCTGGAATGGCCTGCGCGAGCGCCTGCGCACCCAGCGCTGGGCGCTCTACACCACGCACGTCATCGGCGTGGTCGCGACCAAGCGCCCGGCCCCGGCGCGGAGGGGCGCCTGAACCTCCTCGCGCTCAACTGGCGGGACATGGAGTCGCCGGAGGCCGGCGGCGCGGAGGTTCATCTCCACGAAATCCTCAAGCGCTGGGTGGCGCGCGGGCACCGCGTGACCTGGCTCGCCTCGGGCTTTCCGGGGGGCGCCCCCGAGGTCGAGATCGACGGCATCCGGGTCCTCCGGCGCGGGCACTGGTACGATGCGAACCACGCCCTGCCCGCGGCCTACAAGCGCGAACTCGGCGGGGAGCGCTTCGACGCCGTGCTCGAGGACATCAACAAGCTCCCGTTCCTCGCACCGCGCTGGGCGCGCTCGCCGGTGCTCGCGATCGTGCCCCACCTGTTCGGCACGACGGTCCATGCGGAGACGGGTCCGCTGCAGGCGATGTACGTGCTGGCCCACGAGCGGCTCCTGCCGACGGTCTATCGCCAGACGCCGTTCCTCGCGATCTCCGGGAGCACGCGCGACGACCTCGTGCAGCGCGGAATCGCCCCCTCCCACGTCTCGGTCGTGCACTGCGGCCTCGACCACGAACGCTTCCGCCCGACCGCGCTCAAGCTGGCGCGGCCGACGGTCGTGTTCCTCGGGCGCCTGCGCAAGTACAAGGGCGTGGACGTCCTGCTCGAGGCGTTCGCCGAGGTGAAGAAGCAACTGCCCGAGGCCGCGCTGTGCATCGTGGGCGACGGCCCGCACCGCGCCCGACTCGAGGCGCACGCGCGGCGGCTCGGGCTGGGCGACTCGGCGCAGTTCGTGGGATTCGTCCCAGCCGAGGAGAAGGTGGCGCGCCTCGCTTCGGCGCACGTCTCGGTCTGTCCCTCGCCGAAGGAGGGCTGGGGCCTGACCGTGGTGGAGTCGAACGCCTGCGGCACCGCCGTGATCGCGAGCCGGAGCCCCGGCCTCGTGGACTCGGTGAAGGACGGGGAGACCGGCCTGCTGGTGACGCACGGGGACGCGCGCGCACTGGCGGCCGCGCTGATGCGCGTGCTCACCGACCGCGTGCTGCGCGAGGGTCTCGAGGCGAAGGGCGTGGCCTGGGCGGGCACATTCACGTGGGAGCGCTGTGCCGACGAGGCGTTCGAGGTGCTCGAGCGCGCTGTCCAGTCGATGGAGTCCTGAGGGAGGAAGCATGCCGGCATCGTTGCGCAAGGGCTACCTGGCGGTGGCCGCGTTCGTCTTCCTGTCGACCCTCGCCGTGTACACGGCGGGCGTCACGCCGTCCATCCCGTTCTGGGATTCGGGCGAGTTCATCGCCACGTCGGCGGTGTTGGGCATTCCGCACCCTCCAGGCACTCCGCTCTACGTGCTGATCGGGCGACTGTTCGCCATGCTCCCCTTCGGCAATATCGAGTTCCAGGTCAACTGGCTGTCCGCGCTCGCGTCGGCGATTGCGGTGCTGTTCACGTTCCTCGTCACGGTTCGCTTCATGCGCATCGCCCAGGCGCGCAAGGGCGAGCGCACGACGAGCGACGAGATCATCGCGTGGACTGCCGGCGCGATGGCCGCGTTCTTCGTCGCGTTCTCGAACACGTTCTGGGAGTCCGCGATCGAGGCCGAGGTCTACGCGCTGTCCTCGATGGTGCAGATCATCTCCGTCTACCTGGCGCTGCGCTGGTGGGAGGAGCTGGGCAACGACGGCGGCGAGGGCCGCCTCCTGCTCGCGTGGTACCTGATGTGCCTGTGCATCGGCATCCACCTGGGCACGTTCCTGGTCGCGCCCGCGGTCGTCCTGCTCGCGTTGCTGGTGCGCCAGAGCTTCTGGCGGTTCACGCTGTTCTCGCTCGGTGTCGTGCTGCTTTCCGTGCTCGTGCGCTCCCTCGCCGCAGGTGCGCAGGTGAGCTCCCCGGACACCTGGTTCTATGCCGCGCTCTTCGGGTTCACGCTCGCGGCCGTTCTGCTCCAGCGCTCCGTCGTGCTGCTCAAGCTGTTCGGCTGGGCCCTGGTCCTGCTCGGTGTCGGCATCTCGGTCCACCTCTACCTGATCATGCGCGCGAAGCTCAATCCCGCGATCAACGAGGGCGACCCCGAGAGCTGGCAATCGATGATGTACCTGCTCCAGCGCAAGCAGTACGGATCGCGCCCGATGTTCCCGCGGGTCGCACCGTGGAGCTTCCAGCTCAACCAGATGTTCCTGAGCTACTTTCTCGACCAGTATCGCCTGTGGCCATTGTCGGGCCAGATCGCGAGCGTGATCCCGGTCGCGCTCGGGCTCTACGGCGCGTTCATGCAGTTCCTGCGTGAGAAGAAGACGTTCCTGACCATGCTCTGCCTGTTCGGGATCACCAGCTTCGGCCTGATCGTCTACCTCAACTTCACCGACCACGAGGTGCGCGACCGCGACTATTTCTTCACCTCGGCATTCCACTTCTTCGCGATCTGGATCGGCATGGGGGCGGGCTTCGTGCTCGAGCTGATCAAGGACGCGATGAAGGAGGAGGACCGGGGCCGCGTGAGCGTGCCCTTCGCCGCCGCCTGCATCGCGGCGGTGGCGATCTCGTGGCTGCCGGTCAAGACCTACGGGTTCGCCCACGACCGGCGCGGCTTCTACATCGCGAGCGACTACGCGTACAACATGCTGGCGCCGCTCGAGAAGAACGCGTTCGTGTTCACCAACGGCGACAACGACACGTTCCCGCTGTGGTGTACGCAGGCCGTGGACAAGGTGCGCACCGACGTGCGCGTCGTCAACCTCTCGCTGCTCAACACCGACTGGTACATCAAGCAACTGCGCGACGAGAACCCGAAGGTCCCGATGACGGTGAGCGACGCGGTCCTGCACGACATCGCGACCCGCGGCTACCTGTTCGACGACGCCGGCAATCCCGAGGCGGTCAACACCTGGATGGTGCGCAACATCATCCGCGCGAACACGGGTGCAAATGCGCATCCCGCGTACCTCGCGGTCACGGTGCCGAACCACATGGGTCTCGATCCCCGGCTCCAGCTCGAGGGCCTGGTGTATCGCGTGCACGACGACTCGGTGAAGGTGCGCATCGACACCACCCGCACGAGCCACAGCCTGTACAGCGTGTTCCGCTACCGCGGCCTGTTCTCGCCCAACGGCACGTACCTGCCGACGCCCTACAAGGACGAGAACGCCTACCGCCTGACGCAGAACTACGCGGCGGCGCACATGCAGCTCGGGTTCCGCTACCGGCTCGATGGCCGGCGCAAGGAAGCCGTGGCCGAGCTCGAGCGCATCATCCGCATGTACCCGACGTTCCCGGCGGTGCGGCCGGCGCTCGGCATGTTCTACCTCGAGGTCGGCGACACGGCGAAGGGCCTCGCGTTCTTCGACCAGTCGCTCAAGGTCACGCCGAACGATCCCGACCTCGCTTACTATCACGGCATCACGCTCGGCATCGTCGGCCAGACCGACCGCGCGCTCAAGCGCCTGAACGATGCGATCGAACTCGCGCCGGACGACGGGCAGTTCTACTTCGCGGTCTACTCGCTGTGCATGGACAACGGGCGGCCGCAACAGGCGGCCGACGTGCTCAAGCGCTGGCTCGCGCGGAACCCGGACGACCCGACGGCGACCCGCCTGCTGGCCCAGCTCGAGGGACGGACGTCGTCGCTCTCGCCGCCGGGCGGCCCGGGCGCCGGCCTGGGCGGGATCCCGGGCTCCAGCGCGCCGTGAGCGTGGCCGCGCGCCCCTCGCAGGCCCTGGTCACAGGCGCGGCCGGCTTCATCGGCTCGCACCTGTGCGAGGCGCTGGTCGCGCGCGGGTTCGAGGTCGTCGGCGTCGACTGCTTCACCGATTACTACGACCCGGCGATCAAGCGCAAGAACGTCCAGGGTTTGCTCGCTCAACCCGGCTTTCGCCTGCTCGAGCTCGACCTCTCGGGCGCGGATCTCGCCGGGTTGCCGGAGCGCCCGCGCTGGGTGTTCCACCAGGCGGCGCAGGCCGGCGTGCGGGCCTCGTGGGGGCGCGATTTCGAGTCCTATGCACGCCACAACGTGCTCGCAACCCAGCGCCTGCTCGAGCGCTACCGGGATGCGGGAGTCGAGCGCGTGGTCGTGGCCTCGTCGTCGTCGGTCTACGGGGACGCCGAGCGCCTGCCGACGGGGGAGGACGACCTGCCGCGCCCGTTCTCGCCCTACGGCGTGACCAAGCTCGCCGCCGAGCACCTCGCGCTGCTCTATGCGCGCAACTTCGGGCTGCCGGCCGTGGCGCTGCGCTACTTCACGGTGTACGGTCCCCGGCAGCGGCCGGACATGGGCTTCCACCGGTTCATCACCGCGCTTCTGGCCGCGCGACCGATCACGGTCTACGGGGACGGCGAACAGACGCGCGATTTCACGTTCGTCGCCGACGCCGTGGCCGCGAACCTCGCGGCGGCCGAGCGCGGGACGGCGGGCCGGACCTACAACATCGGCGGCGGCTCGCGCGTCTCGGTCAACCATGTGCTGGGCGAGCTCGCGCGCATCGCGGGCATCGCGCCGATCATCGAGCACGCCGGGGCGCAGCCGGGCGATCCGCGTGACACCGGCGCGAACATCAGCCGCGCGCGCGCGGATCTCGCGTGGTCGCCGACGGTCGCGCTCGCCGAGGGGCTCGCGCGCCAGGTCGCCTGGCAGAGGGAGGGAGCATGACGGACCTGTTCTCGGGCCTGAAGCAGCCGGCAGCCGCGTCTCCCGCTCCGCAAGCCGCCCTGCCTGTGCCGCGCGCCGCGGAACCAGGCCCCGACCTGTCGGCCGTCATCCCCGTGTACAACGAGGCGGAGAGCCTGCCCGAGCTCTACAACCGCATGCGCGCCGCCGCCGGCGCGGCGGGCCTGCGCTACGAGATCCTGTTCGTGGACGACGGCTCGACCGACGACACGCCACGCATCCTCAAGATGCTCGCGGCCGAGGACCGGGCGGTGAAGGTGATCTCGTTCCGGCGCAACTTCGGCAAGTCGGCCGCGCTCGCGGTCGCGTTCGCGCGCGCGCGCGGGCGCTACGTGATGACGCTCGACGGCGACCTGCAGGACGACCCCGCCGAGCTCTCGCGCCTGCTCGAGGCGCTCGAGTCGCAGGGCCTCGACCTGGTCTCGGGCTGGAAGCAGGTGCGGCACGACCCGTGGACCAAGACCTGGCCCTCGAAGCTGTTCAACGCCGTCACCGCCTGGATGTGCGGCCTCAAGCTGCACGACTTCAACTGCGGCCTCAAGCTCTACCGGCGCGAGGTCGTGGAGTCGATCGAGGTCTACGGCGAGTTCCATCGCTTCCTGCCCGCGCTCGCGTACTGGCGCGGGTTCCGCGTAGGCGAGGTGGCGGTCACCCACCACGCGCGCCGCTTCGGCAAGAGCAAGTTCGGCGCCTCGCGTTTCATCAACGGGTTCCTCGACCTGATCGCCGCGATGTTCCTCTCGCGCAACGCACTCAAGCCGCTGCATGTGTTCGGCCGCATGGCGCTGCTCTCGGGCGGCACCGGCGCGCTCATCAGCCTGTGGTTCTTCGGCACGTGGCTCGCGCGCGAACCCGTGCGGGTCCGCCCGGTGTTCGTGCTCGGCCTCGTGCTGATCGTGGTCGCGGTCCAGTTGCTGCTGATGGGCCTGCTCGGGGAGATGATCGCTGCCGGGAGACCGAAGACCGACTGGCCCGTGCGCTTCACCGCGAACCTGGGCGACGACGCGTCCGCGGACGGCGGAGCGCGATGACCGTCTTCGTGCTCGCAGGCGGGCTGGGCACGCGCATCGCGGGGATGTTCCCGGATCGTCCCAAGCTCATGGTCCCGGTCGCGGGGCGCCCGTTCGTCGACCACGTGCTGGAGGGGCTCGCCGCGCGCGGGCTGACCGACGTCGTGCTGTGCGCAGGGCACCAGGCTGCGCCGCTGCTCGATCACGTCGCCGATGGCGCACGCTTCGGCGTCCGCGCCCGCTCCGTGGTCGAGGACGCGCCGCGCGGCACCGCGGGCGCGCTCGTGCTCGCGCGCAAGCAGGTGGGACATGACGACGAGACCTTCCTCGCGCTCAACGGGGACACGTGGGCGGAGTTCGACCCGGACGCGCTGCTCGCGCTCCACCTCGGTCTCGACGCCGACGCGACGCTCGCCTGCTATCGCGTCGACGAAACCGCCGCGCGCGGCACCGTCGACACATCGGACGACGGCCGCCTGCTCGGCTTCCGCGAGAAGACCGGGACCGGGCCCGGCCGGGTCTCCGGCGGCGTGTACGCGCTCGAGCCGCGCGCGCTCGCCGGTGTCGCGGCGGACGGAGAGGGCGACACGAACGCGACGAGCCTCGAGACCGACGTTTTTCCCGCGCTGCTCTCCGCGGGGCACACACTCGGCGCGTGGCGCGCGCCCGGGCGCTTCTGGGACATGGGAACGCCGGCGGGCCGCGCCGATGCGGAGGCCGCGCTCGCGCGCGGCCGGACGTCGTCGTGAGCCTCGTCGTGCGCGCGCGCGCGCCGCTCCGGCTGTCGTTCTGCGGCGGCGGCACGGACGTGTCGCCCTACCCCGAACAGCGTGGCGGCGTCGTGCTCTCGACCACGATCGACAAGTACGCCTACGCCTCGATCGAACCGCGGCGCGACGCGCGCTTCGGGATCCACTCGCTGGACTTCGACTTCGTCGCGAAGTATCCGCACGCGAGGAAGATCGCGCTCGACGGCAACCTCGACCTGATCAAGGGCGTGGTGCGCGCGTTCCACCCCAAGCGCGGCGCGGACCTGTACGTGCACTCCGACGCGCCTCCGGGCTCGGGCCTCGGCTCGTCCTCGACCATGGCGGTCGCCGTGGCCTCTGCGCTCAAGACCTGGCTGTCGCGCAAGTTCACCCCCTATGAGATGGCCGAGCTGGCGTACCGCATCGAGCGCGTCGACCTCGGCATCGCGGGCGGACGGCAGGACCATTACGCGGCGACGTTCGGCGGGTTCAACTTCATCGAGTTCCACGCGGACTCGACGGTGGTCAACCCGCTGCGCATCGCCCCCGACACGCTGCACGAGCTGGAGTACCGCATGGTGCTCGCGTACCTGCGCCAGACGCGCTCGAGCGCGAAGATCATCGAGCGCCAGCGGGCCAGCTTCGAGGCCGGCAAGCGCGAGGTCGTGCGCGCGCTCGACGATCTCAAGACGCTGACGTTCGAGATGAAGCGCCTTCTGCTGCTCGGCAGGATCGACGCCTTCGGCGAGGCGCTGCACGAGGCCTGGCTGTCGAAGAAGCGGCTCGATCGCGGCATCACGACCGAGCCCGTGGACGCGCTCTACGAGGCCGCGCGCAAGGCGGGCGCGATCGGTGGCAAGATGCCGGGCGCGGGCGGCGGCGGCTACTTCGTGTTCCTGTGCAAGGCGCACGCGCGCGCGAAGGTCGCGCGGGCCCTCGAGGATGCCGGGGCGCAACTCGTGCCGTTCGCGTTCACGCAAGAGGGGGTCACGACCTGGACTGCCGACCGCTCGACCGCGCGGCGCCCCGCGCGCGCCGCCTCCCCGCGGGGCTGAGCGCGTGAAGATCGGGCTCCTCGGGCCCGCGCACCCGTTGCGCGGCGGGATCAGCCAGTACCTCGCGCTGCTCGCCGGCGAGTTGGCGAAGTCGCACGAGGTGCACTACCTGTCCCTGCTCCGGCAATACCCCTCGTTCCTGTTCCCGGGGCAGAGCCAGATCGACCCGTCGAGCGCGCCGCTGGCGGTCCCGAACGAGCGCCTGCTCGATCCCATGAACCCGCTGTCGTGGCGCAGGACGGCCGCGCGCGCGCGGGAACTGAAGCTCGACGCGCTGGTCTACAAGTGGTGGATCCCGTTCTTTGGCCCGGCGTTCGCGCCCGTGCTGGGGGGCGCGAGGAAGGGAGGCGCCGTGACACTCATGATCGCCGACAACCTCGTGCCGCACGAGCAGCGTCCGTTCGACGGCTTCCTGACGAAGCTGGTGACCGATCGCACGGACGGCGTGCTCGTGATGTCGCAAGCGGTCGAGGAGGACGTGCGCCGCCTGCTGCCGGGCATGCCCGTGCGCCGCGCGCCGCACCCGGTGTACGCGCAGTACGGCGCGGCGGGCCGGGACCAGGCCTCGGCGCGCGCGCGCGTCGGGATCGAGGGGGACCTGCTCCTGTTCTTCGGATTCGTGCGCCAGTACAAGGGCCTCGACGTGCTGATCGAGGCCATGCCGAAGGTGCTCGCGCGCCGCGCCGTCACGCTCGTCGTGGCGGGCGAGTTCTACGAGCCGGTCGCCCCGATCCGGGCGCGCATTGCCGCGCTGGGGCTCGCGGACCGCGTGCGCGTCTACGATCGCTACGTCGCCGACGAGGAGGTCTCGGACCTCGTCGCGGCGGCTGATTGCGTGGTGCTGCCGTACCGCTCGGCGACCCAGAGCGGCGTCGTGCTCGTGGCGTACGCCGGGGGGTGCCCCGTGATCTCGACGGCGGTCGGCGGCCTGCCGGAGGTGGTCGATGAGGGCGTGACCGGCTTCCTCGTTCCGCCCGAGGACCCCGATGCGCTCGCCGCCGCGATTCTTCGTTTTTACGGCCAGGGGGGACGCGCACCGCTCGAGGCCGGGGTCGCGCGCGCGGCGAAGCGCTTCTCCTGGGGCGCGGTCGTCGACGGCCTTACGGCACTGATCGAAGACGCGCGCGCGGCGCGGCGCGCGCAGTGAGAGCCGACCCGCGTGCCCTGCACGCGCCCGCGGTCGCGCTGCGCGTCGGCGTGGCGCTGACGCTCCTGTTCCTTTTGACCGCGGGCGGGCGCATCACCTCGAGCGACGAGTACACGATGTACCGCCTCACCGAGTCGCTGGTCACGCGCGGCGCGGTATGGGTCGAGGCCGGTAACGCGGAGCGCGGTCCCGACGGCCGCC
>JBKJJJ010000208.1:0-3464 GCA_046598045.1 Candidatus Eiseniibacteriota bacterium | reverse complement strand
GCGTGAGGCTCACCGTGGGCGCGCCGCCCGAAGCCGAGGCCGCGCGGCGCAGGCGCACCAGCACGGCCGTCGGGCCGACCACCGCGAGCGTCACCCGGTGAGTCCCCGCGGGCACGTTCACGGTCATGCGCCGGCTCTTGCCGAGGTCGCCGGCCCCGGAGGGGTCGCGCACCTGCCTGGCCGAGGAGCTTTCCGTTTCCTCGCGCTCGAGCACCTTGCCCCGGTCCGACACGACGAGCGTATAGCGCGCCACGGCCGCGGCGCCCTTCGGGAGGATCGCGCGCGAGACCACGTTCAGGCGGGAGGGTCCGTCGATCGGCACGTCGAGCGGTGTGCTGCTCGTCACCTTGAAATAGGCGCGCGTCTTGCCGCTGACGACCACGGGCGTCGAGGGTCGCCCGGGCAGTTGCTCGATCGCCTCCCACGAGGCGGCGTGCGCGAGCGTCGCAGCGAGCGCGAGGGCCGTCAGCAAGCCGACGGCAAGCGCCCTGGGTCGAACCTGGGTCATGGGATCGGATTCCTCTCGGGGTGGACCTGGCCCAGCAGCCGATGGTGCAGGTCGGTGCGCAGGACGAAGAAGTTCGCAAGCAGCACCAGCAACGCGGCGCCGCCCACGATCCACAGGTTGTAGCGATACTTGATGAACAGCAGCCCCTGCCCCGGCAGCGTGCGTCCCCCGTGCTCGTCGACGATCGAGTATTCGCGCGCCAAACGCTCGACGTTGAGCAGATGGATCACGGGCAGCCCGCGGTCCGCCATGACGTTGATCACGCCGTGATTGGGATAGCTCTTGTGCGCCAGGCGGCGCGTCAGGCCGGCGGGAATGAGCCTCCCATTCTGCGCACCACCGAGGCTGGCCACGCCGCCACCCACGTTGACGTACAGCCGGATCGGCCGGCCGCGCACTTTCGCGACCGAGTCGTAGAGCGCGACGCGCGCCTTCACGGCCTCGAGCACGCCGGGGGAGTCGAGCAGGCGCACGTGATTGCGTTCGATCGCGTCCATGAGCAATTGCCGGCCCGCGGGCGACAGGCCGCGCCCCTGGTCCGCGCCGCCGCCGATCGAGGCCGCGAGCGAGTGCGCGGGCAACAGGCCCAGCGTGTCGACCGCAGTCTCCATGTCGAGCCAGGTAAAGTCGGGATCGGTCGCGCCGAACATCGAGGCGCCGGCCGAGGTGATCACCAGCGGCTCGGCCCCGATCGCCTTGCAGGCCGAGAGCACCGCGAGATTGAGCCCGGGCAACGAACCCGTGACGCCGACCGCGACGAGATCGCCCCGGCGCACGCCTCCCAGCAGGAGCATCTGCGTGACCGCGGCCGCGAAGTTCGGGTGTGCCGCGAGTTCCTTCGCGGTCTGCGACCCGCGGTCGGTCGTGATCAGCGAGAACTGGGGCCCGATCACGCCCGTGCCCGCCGGATCGTTGTGCGCGTCCACGGCGATCCCCCGGGCGCGCTTCGCCGCGGCGAGCGCCTTCTCGGAAAGCTGCATGGACCGCACCGCCTGGAGCTTCTTGTGGTAGGCGTCGACGTGCGCCGGGGCGAGCGTGCGCTCGGCGACCGCGTAGACCACGATCGAGAGCGTCGCCAGGGCGACCAGCGCGGGGGTGGAAGCGCGGGCGAGGCTCATTGCAGGAGGTCTCCCCCGCCGATCATCATGAGCAGCAGCCGCACGAGGATCGCGGTCGTGGTCATCACGCACAGCGTCTGGATCACGCCCTGGCGTTCCATCCAGTTCGCGATCAGGCCGGGAATGACGTAGCCGATCGTGCGCAGGTCGAGGCTCGTGCCCATCAGCTTGAGGCGCAGGAGATCGCGCGAGATCGCGCCGACCGCGAATCCGATCAGCACGGCGACGACGATGCGGCGGCGCCCGTAGATCAGCACGTAGCGCGACAGCAACTTGAGCAGCGCGAGCGCGACCAGCGCGGATCCGACGGTGCCTATCACCCGCCCGGGCTCGTGGAGCATGAGCGCGAGGTAGCCGGGCACGACCATGCCGCCGGCCGCGAGGCCGAGCGTCTCCGAGAAGATCAGGCTGATCACCAGCCCGAGGCCGACCGCCTGCTCAACCATGGCGCACCGCCCGGTTGCGGAAGTGCAGCACGATTTCCTCCCCCAGTCCGACGATGTTCCCGATGCCGAAGATGTCGGCGCGTCCCGTGACCAGCCCGAGCAGGTGCTCGTACACGGTCTCGGCGTCGAGACCGCCCAGATCGCTCACGCGCTCTGCGGGCAGCCCGTGCTGCACGGCACGATACGCCACCAGCTCCGTGCCCTCCCCGGTCAGGACGACGTGATCCGCCCGCAACGTCTGCGCCACCAGGTCCGCGATCTGCCCGGAGCGCTGGATACGGTCCGCGCGGCAGTTCGCGAGCACGATGCGCTGCACGCCCGGCGCGGGCCGATCGAACCCGAGCCGTTGCCAGATCAGCGCGGTCGAGTCCGGGTCGTTGGCCGCGAACGCGTTGACGAACGTGACCTCCTTTTCGCCCGCGACGACGGTGTAACGCTGCAGCGCACCCGGATCGGGCCGGGCGGCCTGCATGCCGGCGAGGGCGGGCGCCCGCGCTACGCCGAGGTGGGCGCACACGGCGAGCGCGAGCGCGACGTTCTCGGCATGCTCGAAGTAGCCGAAGCCGGACAGCTCCTCGTCCGAGACCCGCGCGGCGTCGGTCACCTCCACCGTGCTGCCGCGTGCGGTCGCGACCTCGCGCAGGATCTCCGCGCGTTCGCGTTCGGCGGTGAAGAGCACGCCGTTGACGGGCGCGGTCTGGGCGAGCACGCGCGCCGCGTCGTCGACCGTCGGCCCCATCACGTCGAGATGGTCGGCGCGCACGTTCGTGATCACGCCGACCGTGCTCTTCACGAGCCGCAGTTCGCACAACGGCTGCAACTCGGGCGAGACCGCCATGCACTCGAGCACGAGCGCTTCCGCGCCCGCCTCGACGGCGCGGCGCACGATGCGCGTTTGCTCGATGACGTTGGGATGGCCGACGCGGTAGACATCGAACTCCTGCCCATCGGGCCGGATCATGCGCGCCATAGTGCCGGTGGTCTTGGCGAACGTCCGGATGCCCCCGGAGCGCAGGCCGGCAGCGATCAGCCGGGTGACCGAGGACTTGCCGCGGGTGCCGTTGACGTGGACGCGGATCGGGATGCGGCGGAGTTGGGCGGCGTGGCGGCGGGACTCCCACACGCCGTAGCCGGCGAGGCCCGCGGTCAGGACGATCGAGAGCAGGGCCATGTCAGCGGCCCGGCCGGACGAAGCGCTTCGAGACCTGGTCCGGCCCGGCCCGCAGGGTGACGAAATACATGCCAGCCGGCGTCGAGCGCCCCGCGTCGTCGATGCCGTCCCACGTCCACGTGCCCGCGTGCGCCTCGCCCCCCGCGCTTTCCGCCGCCACACTCGCGCTGCGCACCCGCCTCCCGTCGGCCGCATGGATCGCAATGCGCGCCGGGACGAGG
>JBKJJJ010000167.1:0-5611 GCA_046598045.1 Candidatus Eiseniibacteriota bacterium | reverse complement strand
GCGCAGAGCGCGCCGATCACCGTGAGCGGCTACAGCGGCATCGACATCCGCTCGCGCTACTACCTGGCGGTGCCGGCGGTGCTGGCGTTGCAGGTCGCGCCGATTGCGGCCGGCACGGTGAGCCCGATCTTCTCGCTCGGACCCGCCGTGGTGTGGGAGCATCGGGCCGAGGTCACGAGCGCCGTCAACAACGGCGTCGGCAGCGTCACGCTCGGCGATCTCTCCGAGCCACTGGTGACGGGCCCGGGCGGAGAGCAGGGCATCTCGCCCTACGGCATCCGCACGCGCACGTCGTTCAATCTCGGCTGGGACGCGAAGGTCGGGATCGGCTTTCGCATGACCAGCGGCCCGCAGCCGCTGTGGATGCGCCTGGTCGCGACCGGCACGACGTACTATCACCACACGGCGCCGCGCACGCTGCTCGGCTTCGCGGCCTCCTTCTCGCGCTGACCGGAGGCACGCCGGGCACGCCGGAAGCCATTCGCCGCTCGAATTTTCACGCAGGCCGCCCCCCTCGGGGGGCGGCCTTTCGCGTGGTCGCCCGACCTTGACTCCGGACCCGTCGGGGCGTACCGTATTCCCCGCTCGTGGGTCTCGGTGACCGCGCAGCGCCCGCCGTCTACGGGCTCCCCACCGAGTCGTCCGATCGACCGCCGACCCCGCCCGCGCTCCCCCGCGACGTCTCCCCGCGCCGCTTCCGGCTCACACACCCCGCCGCTCGTCGCCGTGCCGACCGTTCCCGCATTCCCTCTGCGAGGAAACACATCATGAAATTGCTCGTTCGTTGGCTTGTATTCGCCGCCGCGCTCTGCGCGCTTTCGTTCCCGCTGCCGCACCCGGCATCCGCCCACGATGTCGACGGTCCCGATTGCCAGATCCAGAAACAGGACTTCGGCGATGCGCCCGAGGGCGTGCTCGCCTATCCGGGCGTGCCCGGCAAGTTCCCCACCTGTTCGGGACTCGTGCTTGGGAGCACGTACGACGTCCCCTGTCCGCCGATCAGCTCGCCGCCCGGTGGATCGGGCTTCGTGCGTCACATCATGTTCGGGGACAATTACTGGCTCGGGTGTTACGGCCTGCCCGGCGTCGGCCCGAGCGGCATCGACACCGATCCCGACGGCAAGACGAACTCGCCCGCGGTGGGCTCCAGCGCGTGCGGACCGTTCCCGACCGATTGCATCGAGGGCGCGTTCGGGCTGACGTTCGACCAGGACGAGACCTTCTTCGACGGCTCCGATGCGGGCGTCAAGCCCCCGTCGCTCATCGCCTGCGAGGCCTCGTCGGTCACGTTCGAAACGTCCAACTGCGGGCCGCAGCCACGCCAGGCGTTCCTCAACATCCTGATCGACATGAACCAGGATGGCGATTGGAACGACAACATGCTCTGCAACACCGGAGCCTGTGCCTACGAGTGGGCAGTCAAGAACGTCCCCATCCCGATTCCGCCGGGATGCTTCAGCCAGGTCTCCCCCTCCTTCCTCGTCGGCCCCCAGCCGGTGCACGGCTGGATGCGCGTGACGATCTGCGACGAGCCGGTGAACGACGACTTCCCCTGGGCCGGCTCCGTGACCATGGGCGGGCAACTGCGCAATGGCGAGACCGAGGATTATCCGGTCGACATCCAGATCCGCACGCCGGCTCTGCCCTCGACGTGGGGCCACCTCAAGTCGCTCTACCGCTCCTAAGGTCGGTCGGGCAGCGCGCAACGACGAAGGCCCCGGGATCGCTCCCGGGGCCTTTCGTTCGTCTGCGCGCCATTTCGTGGTGACCCGTGTAGGGATCGAACCTACGACTCCCAGCTTAAAAGGCCGGTGCTCTACCAACTGAGCTAACGGGTCGCGCCCGGGCAGAGTAACCGTTCCGCCGCGCCCGCCTCAACCCGCTCGACGTGCGCCTCTGGACGCGCGCTCCCCCGCCATCGCGTGGAGCTTGAGTACCGTCGCCCAGTTGCGCGTGGTGAGGCCGTCGCCGAGCGACTTCGCGAGCGCCTTCGAGAGGGGGCTCTCGATCGTCCCGATGGGGCACCACGCGTAGGCGACCCCGGGCCCGAGCGCGAGACGCTCCTCCCCCCAGTCGCGCCGGGCGAGCGGCGCCAGCAGCGCCCGCGCCTTCGGGTCGAAGAGGAAGGACACCATCAACCGGGACGGGTTGTCCGCAATCCGGGCGAGCGAGTTCTTCGCCACCACCTGTGCGAGCGCGCTCGCGTTGACGATGGTCACGCGCGCGGAGACGCCCGTGCGTGCCAGGAGCGCCTGCTCGATGCGCGGCCCAAGCCGGGTGGACGCGGCCGCGGTGAACACCACGTTGCCGCTGTTGAGCAGGGTGCGCACATCGCCATAGCCGAGCCCCTCGACCAGCGCGCGCAGGTCGGCCATCGCGACGCGCTTGGCGGTCCCGACGTTGATGCCGCGCAGGAGGGCGACGTGGGTGGTCATCGCGCGCTCAGCCCTGCGGAACCTCGATCATGGCGTCTCGCTCGGGGCCGACCGAGACCCAGGAGACGCGCACTCCCGCCATGGCCTCGATCGCGCGCACGTAGCCGCGCGCGGCGACAGGCAGGTCGATGAAGCGCCGGCAGTGCGTGGTCGGGGCCTTCCAGCCCTCGAACGATTCGTACACCGGCTTGATTGCGTCGAGCCGGCGCGCGTCCGGGGAGAACACCGCGTCCTCGGCGCCCTTGCGGTAGCGCGCGGCGACCTGCAGCTCGGGCAGGTCGTCGAGCACGTCGAGCTTGGTCACGACCAGCTCGTCGAGCCCGTTGAGCTGGCAGGCGTAGCGCAGCGCGACCGCGTCGAGCCAGCCACAGCGGCGCGCGCGGCCGGTGACCGCGCCGTACTCGTGCCCGACCTCGCGGATCGTGTCCGCGAGCGCGGTCTCGAACTCGGTCGGGAACGGGCCGTGGCCGACGCGCGTGGTGTAGGCCTTGGTCACGCCGATCACGCGCGTGATCGCATGCGGCCCGATGCCGAGCCCGGTCAGCGCGCCTCCGACGGTCGCGCTCGACGACGTGACATAAGGATAGGTCCCGTGGTCGAGGTCGAGCAGCGTGCCCTGCGCGCCCTCGAGCAGCACGCGCTGGCCGCGGCTCACAGCCTCCCAGAGCATGGGGCGCACGTCCGCGATGAACGGCGCGAGCTTCTTCCCGAACTCCGCGTACTGGGCCGTGATCTCGGCGGGCGGCGGCACGGAGGCCGTGGGGCCGAGCAGGCGCTTGAGCCGCTCGGCGGCCCAGCCCACCAGCTCGCCGAGCGCGGCGGGCTCGAGCAGGTCCCCCATGCGCACGCCGAAGCGGCCCGCCTTGTCCTGGTACGCGGGCCCGATCCCGCGCCCGGTCGTGCCGACGGGACGCAGGCCCTGCTCGGCCGCGCTCTCGATGATCTTGTGGTACGGCAGGATGACGTGCGCCTCGGGGCTGACGAACAGGCGCCCCTCGAGCCGATGGCCGAGCGCGACCAGCCCGTCCATCTCCTCGAGGAACGCGGCCGGGTCGACGACCACGCCATTGCCGAGCAGGCAGCGCTTGTCCGCGCGCAGGATCCCCGAGGGCACGAGGCGTAGCACGACGGTGTGGCCGTCGACCACGACGCTGTGCCCCGCGTTCGAGCCGCCCTGGTAGCGCGCCACGACGTCGTGCTCGGCGGCGAGCACGTCCACGATCTTGCCCTTGCCCTCGTCACCCCACTGGGCGCCGAGGACCACGCTGCACGGCATGGGTCGTCCTTTCCCCGTTGAACCCTGGTCTAGACCACGCGTCCCGGGGGCGTTCCGCCCGCGAGGAAGTCGCACACCGCGCGCGCCGCGGCCACGGCGGCGCGCTCCTGCGCCTCCGCGGTCGACCCGCCCAGGTGCGGCGTGAGTACGACGTTCGGCCGCGCGAACAGGCGATGCTCGCCAGGAGGCTCGTGCTCGAACACGTCGAGCCCCGCGCCGCCGAGCTTGCCGGCCTCGAGCAGGTCGCAGAGCGCGTCCTCGTCGACCAGGCCCCCGCGCGCCGCGTTGATCAGGATCGCGCCCGGCTTCATGCGCGCCATGCGCTCGTGGTTCGCGACGTGCCGCGTCGCGGGCAGGAGCGGCGCATGCAGGGTCACGACGTCGGATTGCGTGAAGATCGCCTCGAGGTCCACGCGCTCGACGCCGACCAACTCGCCGCCCGCCGCGGGATCGGGGTCGTAGCCGAGCACGCGGCAGCGCAACGCGACGCCGACGCGCGCCACCTCGCGGCCGACCCAGCCGAGGCCGAGCACACCCAGCGTACGGCCCGCGACCTCGTGGCCCATCAGGCGATTCTTCTCCCACTTGCCGGCGCGCGTCGTGGCGTCGGCCTCGGGAATGTGGCGCAGCGCCGCGAAGATCAGGCCCCACGTGTGCTCGGCGACCGACACCGCGTTCGCGCCCGGCGCGTTGAACACCGCGACGCCGTGTTTCTGGGCCGCCACGGAATCGATGTTGTCGACCCCGGCTCCGGCGCGGGCGACCACCTTGAGCGTGGTCGCCTTCGCCAGCACATCGGCGGTGACCTTGGTCGCGCCGCGCACGAGCAGCGCCTGGCGGCCATGGAGCGCCGCGACCAGCGCGTCGCCCGCGAGACCGGTCTCGCGCTTGACCTCGAACCCGGCGGTCAGCAGCACGCGCTCGGCCTCGGCGCCGAGCGGATCGGCGACGAGTGCGCGCAGCGTCGACACCGGGGCGGTGGGCTCGGTCCCGGCGCTCATCGACCGGCCGCCGCGGGCACGCGGCGCGCCTCGGCGAACGCGCGCTGGGCGGCGGTGACGCCGGCGCCGGGCTCGACCTTCGCGCCGACGGTGGCGAGCGCGTCCTCGAGCGCGCCGACGACGGCGACGATGTCCGCCTCGTCGTAGGCGCCCATGTGGCCCACGCGGAAGGAGACGCCCTTGAGGCGGTCCTGCCCGTTCGCGATCACCATGCCGTGGCGCTCGCGCATGGCCTTGACGATCGTGCCCGCGTCCACGCCCTTGGGCGACGTGATGGCGGTCACCGCATTCGAGGGGACCTCGGCGAAGAGCGCGAGCCCCATCGCCACGGCGGCGGCGCGCGTCGCGCCCGCGTTCGCGGCGTGGCGGGCAACGACGTTCTCCCTGCCCTCCTCGCGCATCATGGCGAGCGCCTCGACCAGCGCCACGATGAGCGCCGTCGGCGGCGTGAACGGCGTCTCGCCCTCGGCGGCGCTGAGCGCGGCCTTGCGCAGGTCGAAGTAGAAGCGCGGCAGCCGCGGCCCGCCGTCGAGCGCGGCGAGCGCGCGCGGCCCGAGCGCGACGAACGCGAGGCCGGGCGGCAGCATCATGCCCTTCTGCGAGCCGGACACGGCGGCGTCGATGCCCATCGCGTCCATGCGCACATCGTGCACGCCGAGGCTCGTGACCACGTCGGCAACCGCGAGCGCGCCGTGCTTCTTCGCAACCTGCGCGAGCGCGGCGGCGTCGTGCAGGGCGCCGGTCGAGGTCTCGCTGTGGGTGAAGAACACGACCTTCGCGGGCTCCGTGCGCGCGGCGAGCGCGCGCTCGACCTGCGCGACGTCGGCGACCCTGCCCCAGTCGAACGACAGCACCTCGGGCTCGCAGCCGTAGGCCTTGAGGATCTTCGCCCAGCGCTC
>JBKJJJ010000083.1:0-8417 GCA_046598045.1 Candidatus Eiseniibacteriota bacterium | reverse complement strand
GGCGGTCTCCAAGCGCATCTTCGAGCACGCCGGGATCCCCACGCCCGCGTGGCGGCTCTACCGCCGGCGCGAGGGCAGGGTGCCCGACGCCGCCGCGGTGGATGCGATCGGCGGGTTCCCGGTGGTGGTCAAGCCCAACGACGAGGGTTCGACCTTCGGCCTCACGATCGTCGACGACGCACCCGGCCTCGCGCCCGCCTATGCCGAGGCCTTGCGCTACTCCGACCAGGTGCTGCTCGAGGCGTTCATTCCCGGGCGCGAGCTCACGGTCGCGGTGCTCGGTGAGCAGGTGCTGCCCGTGATCGAGATCCGGCCGAAGAGCGGCCTGTATGATTTCGAGTCGAAGTACACGGCCGGCAAGAGCGAGTACTTCTGCCCGGCCGACCTGCCCGCGGACAAGGCGCGCGAGATCCAGGAGCTCTCGCTGCGGGCCTGCCGCGCGCTCGACACCAGGGGCGTCGCGCGCGTCGACTTCCGGCTCGCGCCGGACGGCACGCCCTACTGCCTCGAGCTCAACACCATCCCGGGCATGACGCCGACCAGCCTCGTGCCCATGGCCGCGAAGGCGATCGGCATGTCGTTCGAGGACCTGTGCGAGCGCATCGCGGCGCTCGCGCTCGAGCGCGCCGGGGCGGCATGAACACGGTCGTGCGCTTCCTGTTCGATCGCGGCGCGCTGCTGTTGCTGGTGCTGGTCTCGCTGCTGCTCGCGCAGCAGTTCGTGTTCCTGCTGATCCGGCGGGTGAGCCGCTTCGTCGCGCGCGGGGCGGGGGCCGAGCGGCCGGAGATCAAGAAGCGCGCCGACACCGTCGCGTCGCTGCTCAAGAGCGTGGCGAACGTACTGCTGATCGCGCTCGGCGCCGTGTTCGTGCTCGAGATCGTCGGCGTCGATGTGCGTCCATTCCTCGCGGGGGCGGGCATCCTCGGCGTCGCGATCGGCTTCGGGGCGCAGAGCCTGGTCAAGGATTGTCTGACCGGGGTCTTCATCCTCGCCGAGCACCAGATCGCGGTCGGCGATACGGTCCAGATCGCGGGCGTCACCGGCCTGGTCGAGCGCGTGACCGTGCGCTCGGTGACGCTGCGCGACATGGAAGGCCGCGTGCACTACGTACCGAACGGTGAGATCCGCCTGGTCACGAACCTGAGCCAGGGCGTCGCCCGCTTCGTGGTCGACGTGCCGATCCCGGCGGACGCCGACGCGGCGCTCGCGCTCGCCACGCTGCTCGAGGCGGTGCGCGCGTTCGCCGCCGACCCGGTGCGGCGCGGGCGCCTGCTCGATCCGCCCGAGGTGCTCGGGTTCGAGCGCCTGGGTGCCGGCCAGAACACGATTCGCCTGACCCTGCGCGCCCTGCGGCAGGACGTGGCCCTGGCGCGCGACCTGCGTTACGCCGCGATGCGCGCGCTGGCCGCGCACGGGATCCACGCGGGGGGCACGAGCGCCGATATGGACCCGCTGACCGACCTCCCGGGCGCGAACGCGTCCGGACCCGACCCTGGAGACTTCGCATGAGCCTGCGCCTCTACGACACGATGACCGGCGAGAAGCGAGCGTTCGAATCCGTCCACCCGGGCAAGGCCGGCATGTACGTGTGCGGAATGACGGTGCAGGACAAGCCGCACGTCGGCCACATCCGCTCCTCCATCGTGGGCGACACGCTCCGGCGCTGGCTCGAGCATCTCGGCTACGAGGTGACGTACGTCTACAACTTCACCGACGTCGACGACTAGATCATCGGACGCGCGAACGAGGAGGGTCTGGCCTTCGGCGACGTCGCCGAGCGCAACATCGCGGCCTACCTGCGCTATGCCGACCTGCACAACGTCAAGCGCGCGACGGTCTACCCGCGCGCGACCGAGCACATCGAGGAGATGCTCGCGATGATCGCGACGCTGATCGAGCGCGGCTTCGCCTATCCCGCCGCCGGCGACGTCTACTACGACGTGCGCAGGCGCGCCGACTACGGCAAGCTCTCCGGCCGGAACGTCGACGAGATGCGCTCGGGCAGCCGCATCGAGGTGGACGAGTCCAAGCGCGACGCGCTCGACTTCGCGCTGTGGAAGGGCGCGAAGCCCGGCGAGCCCGCGTGGGAGACGCCCTACGGTCCCGGGCGCCCGGGCTGGCACATCGAGTGCTCGGCGATGGCGATGAAGTACCTCGGGGTCACGCTCGACATCCATGGCGGCGGCCAGGACCTGATCTTCCCGCACCACGAGAACGAGATCGCCCAGAGCGAGGCCGCGACCGATCACCCGTTCGCGCGCTTCTGGACGCACAATGGCATGGTCAACCTCTCCGGCGAGAAGATGTCCAAGAGCACGAAGCTCTACTTCCTGATCGAGGACATCGTCGCGGACTTCGAGCCCGAGCTCGTGCGCTTCTATCTTTCCTCGACCCACTATCGCAGCCCGATCGAGTTCTCGCTCGAGCGCCTGACCGAGGCGCGCACCGCCTACGCGCGCATCCGGCAGCCGATGGACCGCTTCGGCGCGTTCGATCCCGCGCCCGCGGAGGCGAGCGGCGCGATGGTCGACGCGATCGAGGAGGCCCAGTTGCGTTTCACCGAGGCGATGAACGACGACGCGAACACGGCGCGCGCGATCGGCTACCTGTTCGACCTCGCGCGCGAGGTCAACCGGGCCGGGGAGGCGGGGGATGCCGTCCCCGCGCGCGCCGGGGCCCAGGCGCTCCGCCGGCTTGGCGGGTTGATCGGCCTGTTCTGGAACGCCCCCTCCGAGGCCGAGCCCGAGTGGCCCGCCGAGGTGCACGACCTCGTGGCCCGGCGCGAAGCCGCCCGCAAGGCGCGCAACTTCAAGGAAGCGGACGAGTTGCGGGACCAGCTCAAGGCGCTCGGCGTGGTCATCGAGGACGGCGCCCAGGGAGGGCGCATCAAGCGCAGTGTGTAGGAAAGGTAACACTTTTGCTTGTAAGGGCTTCCGCAGTTCTCGACGCGCGATTTTTTCGACAATTCCCTTGCTCCCTCAAGGGATGGGGGCCTAGCCTCAATGGTGCAATCGCAAGTGGTTGGCGACCTGGACGCAAACGCAAACCCGTACCCAAAGCGTTTCGCCCAAAGCAGAGGTCGGCCCGGTCCTCCGGCAACCACGGTAGCAGCGGACTTGGTTCCGCGAAGGGAGAAGCAAATGCGGCTGTTGAAGCAGGTGGCTGGAATCGGGCTTCTCGCGCTGGTGCTCAGCGCGGGCCCCATTCTGGTCCCCGGCGGACCGCTTTTCGGTTCGGCCTATGCGGGGGGATCGCTGACTGCGGATCCGTCCCGCGCGAGTGACGGCAATCCGATGGCCGGCGATCCTGACGGTCCGACGGGAGACGTGGCTCCGCCGACCAGGGGAACGGTGAACGAACCGGCGGTGGCGGCTGAGCCTCCGGCGAAGCGGCTCGGTGCCTGGGCGCATTGGAAGCTCGCGCTCAAGCTCCTGGTGCATCTCACGTTCGTCCGCTGAGAGACCGACCGTAATCAGGGATGGCCACGATTCGCGGGCACGCTCCGGCGTGCTCGCGATGGCATCTCGACATAACCCGATGGGACGCTCCGGCTAATTGCCGGCAGAGGCGACCTTGGTGCCCGACGATCGCAAGCGCATCGAAGACTTGGAAGAGCGCGTGGTCTCCTCTGCGGAGACGAACGCGGCCGGGCATCTGCGCGACCTGGAGACGCTGGCGGATCTCTATTTTCAGGTCGAGCACTACGAGCCCGCGCTCGAGACGCTCGAGGCCTTGCTCGGAAGTCCCGGCGCGGCCCGGCTCTCCGCCCCGCGTCGCGCCTCGCTCACGCTCAAGCAGGCCACCATCCTGCGCCGCCAGGGCCGTTTCAGCGAGGCCTGGGAACGACTCGCACCCCACCTCGAAGACGCCAACACCGCGCTCCCGCGCGCGCTCGCTGCTCCGTGCGCGATCGAAGGCGCCATGTTGCTTTGCCACCTCGCGCGCTACGACGAGGCGCTCGCGATCGCGCACCGAGCCGTCGGGCTCGCCGAGGCTGAAGGCGATCGCGGCCTGACCGCGCGCGCCGTCGGCCAGGTCGGCTTCGTCCACCTGCGCCGCGGCGACATGCTCCTGGCGCGCGAGAGCTACGAGGACGCGTTGGCACTGTTCCGCCGCCTCGGCGATGACGGCCAGGTCGCGTGGGTGCGCAACAATCTCGGCATCATCTGCAAGAACCTGTGCGAGTGGGACGCGGCGCGCGCGCATTTCGGCGAGGCCATCGCGATCCACCGTCGGCTCGGCCAGGGCGCGCTGCTGGGCAATCGCCTGCAGAACCTCGGCGTCCTGCTGGTCAAGAGCGGGGCGTGGGAACGCGCTCAGGCCGTGCTCGAAGAGGCGCGGCAGTGCCTCCTCCAGGCGGGCGACCGCTGGGGGATTGCGATCAACCTGCTCGCCCGCGGCTGGCTGCTCCGCCTGCAGAGCCGCTACGAGGAATCCGAGAAGCTGCTCGCCGAGGCGCTCGACAAGAGCCTCGCCGAGGGCTTCCTGCGCGAAGAGGCGCTGGCACGCGAGTTCCTGGGCGACCTCGCGTTCGATCGCGGCGAGGTCGACCGCGCGGCCGAGGCCTACCGCGCCGCGCTCGCGCTCGGCGAGCGGCAGGCACCGGCCGGCGACATCGTGAGCGAGGTGCTTCGCCGCATCGCCGAGACCGAGGTCGTGCGGGGTCGGCTCGACGCGGCCGAGGCCACGATCGAGCGCGCCCACCACGTCTGCCAGCTCCTGGACGACCGCTACGAGAACGCGGTCCTGCAGCGCGTGCGCGGCCAGCTCGCGTCGGCGCGCGGGCAACAGTCCGACGCCGCCCATGCTCTGCGCGCCGCCGTCAACCTGTTCGGCGAGATGGGCGAGCGCTTCGAGCGCGGCAAGGCGCTGGCGTTGCTGGCCCGCGTCACCCCCGAGGCCGGCGAATCGCGCAAGCTGCTCTATCGCGCCAGCGCCTGCTTCGCCGAGGTGGGCGCCGAACGCCAGCTCGCCGCCGTCGAGCGCGAACTGGCCGTCGGCGAGGGCCTCGCGGCCGGCTCCAACGGCGCGCCGGCCCTCGAATCCACCGGGCGCCTGCGCGGCCGCAAGCTCGCGAACCCCGGCCTCGTCGGCCCGTCGCGCTCGATGGCGCGCGTCGCCGACCTGGTCTCCCGCGCCGCCGGCACGGACCTCTCGGTCATCCTGGTGGGCGAGACCGGGACCGGCAAAGAACTCGTCGCGCGCGCGATCCATCAGCAGAGCCAGCGCGCCGATCGCGTGTTCCTCGCGGTCAACTGCGGCGCTCTGCGCGCCGAGCTCGCCCTGTCCCAGCTCTTCGGCCACCGTCGGGGCGCGTTCACGGGCGCGCACAACGACGGCGTCGGCTTCGTCGAGGCCGCCCACAACGGCACCCTCTTCCTCGACGAAATCGGCGAGTTGCCCGCGGACGTGCAGGTCACGCTCCTGCGTTTCCTCGAGTCCGGCGAGTACCTCCGCCTCGGTGAGACCCAGGTTCGCCGCGCCGACGTGCGCATCGTGGGCGCGACCCATGTCGACCTGCGCCGCGCCGTCGCCGAGCGCAATTTCCGCGCGGACCTGTTCTATCGCCTGCACGAGCTCGAGATCGAGCTGCCGGCGCTGCGCGATCGCACCGAGGACATCCTGCCGCTGGCGCGCCACTTCCTGCGCGCCTACGGCGCCGACGCCTCGCCCGTGATCGACGATGCGACCGCGCGCCTGCTGGTCTCCCACCCGTGGCCGGGCAACGTGCGCGAACTCGAGAACTGCATCAAGCGCGCGCTCGCGCTGCAGGCGCGCCCGGGCGAGGCGCTCAAGCCCGATGCGCTCGCCGAGTTCTTCGAGCGCGCGCCCGCGAGCGTGCCCTACGCCGCCGCACCGTCCTCCGCACGGGGCGGCGACGCCGAGGCCGCGCTGCGCAATGGCGCCGCGCTGCGCGCGCAGATCGCGGAGTCGGATCGTCGCGAGATCCTGCGCGTGCTCGAAGAGGCGCGCGGCAACAAGAGCCGCGCCGCCGAGCGCCTGGGCGTCTCGCGCAAGACCCTGTACGCCCGCATGCGCCGCCTGGGCCTCGAGGTCGAGGAACTGTCGTAACCTCTTGCCGGCAGATCTGTCCCCTCCCCGTAACACTGCTAAACAAAAGCCAGACAACAAGATGGCCACCCTCCCGGTGGCCATTGGAATTTTCGGGGGAAACACCGTCCCAAAGCTGACGCGACTCCCCAGATCGTGCGGAAAATAGAAACCAAATGTCCACAACACGTTAGCCGCGCTCGAACCTGGCAATCGCAACTCGCCATGGGTTTGGCACGAGCATTGCGAATCCCAAGCTGTGGGTACGGGTTGGAAGCCCCGTAAAGACAAGCAGATCTCCGAGTCACCGGAGAGCAATCCAAACCAACCGACCCCGAGGGGGGTCCGACAGGGGGTGAGAGCACAACCGATCCGGTCGTGCTGAAGTGAGCCAGTGTCGCAGCAAAAAAAACCTAATACGCCCGGTCAACGAAGAAAGGGGTAGGTGGCGGCGTCATCCCGGTCTGCCGCAACTACCCTGGACGAGAGAGGGTGGGTCGACGGCGGCTGAAGGAGACCTCGAAGGTCAGCTGCCCCGAACCTGCCCTTCTCTCTTTTCTGTTTCTCCCACCCCCTTGTGAAATTCGGTGCAAGAACCCCCTGCCGCCTTTCCCCGCGACGCGCTATGATGCGCCCGGCTCGCCCGAGGGGCGCGCTTGTTCGGCTCGGACCCCTAGCGGTCCATTCTCGGAGGTCTTCCAAAGATGCGACGTGAACGCTGGATTGCGGCCGCGATGATCGCGGGCGCCGTGTGGATGGGTGTTCTCGCAGGGTGCGGCCAGAAGCCGGGGGGCGGCGAGTCGACGACGACGACCACGACGACGGAGACGACGACCCCGACTTCGAGCGGCACCGACTCGGCCGCTGCGCCAGCAGCGGCGGGCGAGGTGTCCATGGCGGTGGGCGAACAGGTGGTCAAGGACCGATGCGTGCTCTGCCACGGCGAGTCCGGCAAGGGCGATGGTCCCGGCGGTGCCGCGCTCAATCCGAAGCCCCGCAACTGGACCGACGACAGCTACATGGGGACCCGCACGGACGATCAGCTCTACGAGGTGATCTTCAACGGCAAGGGTTCGATGCCGACCTGGGGCAAAAATGGAATCCTGAACGAGAGTCAGATCCGCTCGGCGATCATGAAGGTCCGCACGTACGATCCCAAGTACAAGGCTCCGGCGAAGGGCTAGGTCTCGTAAAGCGCGCTCTGCCCGCCCAATGCGGGCGATCTTGCGAACCCGCCCCGTCGTCCTCGCGGACGGCGGGGCGATTCGTTATTTCGTTGTGGTACCGTGCCCGAACACCGCGCCGCGCCCGGGCTGGCGTAGCTCAATTGGTAGAGCATCTCATTTGTAATGAGGCGGTTGGGGGTTCGAGTCCCTTCGCCAGCTCGGGTGCGGTTGGTTGTGCGCTGAAGATTGGGTACGGCTCCCCGAAGGGGGGTCCCCAGGGGTTTTCGGGGGCGGTTTTTCGTCCGGACGCCCGATTTCGCGGCCGGACTAGGGCATGGTCCAGGGCCGTACCCAATTTTCAGCGCACAACCAAGTGGGCCCGTTGTCGTGCTTTACGGCGGGGGGGTGGATCGGTTAGGTTCCCGCGGTCAGGCCTGTGGGGAGGTGCCCGAGCTGGCCAAAGGGAGCAGACTGTAAATCTGCCGGCGTATGCCTACAGAGGTTCAAATCCTCTCCTCCCCACTCCAAATGCTTTATTTTCAAGAGGTTGCTGTACGGTGCAGGCTCGGCTCAACACCCGCTTTCGGGGTGAGGGTCGGGAGGCCCCGGTCCGCCAGGGTTCGAGCGGGAGTAGCTCAGTTGGTAGAGCATCAGCCTTCCAAGCTGAGGGTCGCGGGTTCGAGTCCCGTTTCCCGCTCCACTTCTCGCTGTGAATACGGTTTTTGACCGTTGACAGTCAGCGGAACGTGGCCTAAGTTACGGACTTCCAAGGATCTCCTTGGTGACTTTTGCGGGGCAGAAGTCACCCGGGGGAGCTATGTCTTTGCGCGACGGAACCGCCGCAGCGAACGTTTGCCTTCCGCGCCTGGACCACGCACATCCCTGAACCACCTACGCTACAGGCCCACGTAGCTCAGTCGGTAGAGCACGTCCTTGGTAAGGACGAGGCCAGCGGTTCAATCCCGCTCGTGGGCTCCATCAGCGTCACCGCCTGCGCGTCCCCAGGGGCGCGGTCGGGCAGCAGTCACGTCGCACTCCACGGTCTCGGGTCAAGCCCGGGCGCACCGCGAGCGGAGGAGAAGGAATGGCCAAGCAGAAGTTCGAACGCAACAAGCCGCACGTGAACGTGGGGACGATCGGCCACGTCGATCACGGCAAGACGACGCTGACGGCTGCGATCACGATGGTGCTGTCGCAGAA
>JBKJJJ010000039.1:0-4809 GCA_046598045.1 Candidatus Eiseniibacteriota bacterium | reverse complement strand
GGATGCGCAAGAGTCCCTCGGGCGTGAGGCGTTCGTGCTCCAGCGGAATCGGCGGCGCATGGAAGATCTGCGCCAGGTCGACCACCGCGTGCCGCGCGATCGCGAACGTGAGCCGCGCCTGGCGCGTGACCGCGCCGTCGAACGATGCGACCGCGAACGCGCTCGCGTCGAGGATCGTGGACAGGGCCGCGAGCCAGGACTGGTTCTGGTGTTGGGAGCGGTTGTACGCGAGCGCCGGATAGGAGAGATGGCTCTCCATCAACTCGGCGGCCCAGCGCTCCCAGTCGGCAAGCAGGCGCTCGAACGCCGCCGGGTCCGCGCTGTGGCGGCGGAGCAGCTCCTCGGCGGTCGGCGGCGAGCCCGCGCGCGCGTCGAGCAGCGAGATGCTGATCTCGCGCCGCGAGAACGACTGATACAAGACCGGCAGGTATCCGATCACGAGCGCCAGGAAGCCGAAGCCCATGCCGGCCTCGAGCACCGTCAGCACGCGCGCGAGCGGGTCGTTCGGCGTCACGTCCCCGAGGCCGAGCGTGAAGAACGTCGTCCCGCTCATGTAGAGGTCGGCGCCGAACCCCGCCTGACCGCTCGCGAGATCCAGGTGCGAGCCGAAGCTCCACTGCAGGAGGGCGAACGCGAGGATCAGGCACGACGCCCAGAGGATGAACAGCCCGAGCAGCGAGAGCGGCCCATAGACGCCGAGCGCGCTCTGTCGGCGCTTGCCGGTCAAGGTGTGCGTGGTGATGCCCGCCCAAATCCGCCACGTGAACCGGTAGTACAGGCGCGCGGGGCGCAGGCGCCGGTTGACGGTCTGCGGCAGGACGAGCGTCTCGAACGCATCCTGCAAGATCAGGAAGATCAGCGCGAAGCCGAAGATGGATGCCAGAAGGTGAGGACTCACGTTGCACAGCGTAGCATGCGAGGTTCAAAAACTCAGGGCCAAACCCGCCTGCGGTTCGCACTGGGGCCCCACGCCCAGGAGCGGTGCAAGCCGCGCGCCTTCGTCGGGGGTTCGCATCGACGCGCGCGGGTCGCCGCCGCCCCGCGCCAGCGCAGAAATGCTGGTCAGCATCGACGCGGCCCCCACGAACAGGTCGAGCGATCCGACGACCGAATCCTTCGACAGCTTCTGCGCCCCGAGCACGATCTGGAATCCGCCCCCCGCGAATCCAAGCGCTCCGGCCCAGCCCGGGCTCGGCTTCGGGCCGACCAGCTGCGCGTTGAGCACGAGCGACCCCAGGCTGACCGCGCCGAGCAACGCGGAGTTGCGGCGGAAGTGACTGATCTCCTTGTCCGTGGGGGCGGAGTAGCCATAGGCCGGCTGCACGGCCTGCGCCTCGGCGACGGTGAGCCCCGCCTGCGCGAGCCACGCGACGAGCGCCGGCCCGAGTTCGGGATCGGCCGCCAGCTCCATCACGGTCGCGTTATTGCGCCGCCGCGCGACGGCATCGACCAGGTCGCGCCGTCCGGACCAATCGATCAGTTGCGCCATAGCGCAGAGCACGCCGCGCCGGTCGCGAAAGTACGGGACCCGGCGGCCGCGAAACTCCTCGTTGTGCGGAAATCTCCCCTCCCGACGATACGCTTCGAGCCGCGCCAGGTTCCCGCGCCGGGCGTCGGCCTGCGCAGCGCTCCAGCCCGCGGCGGAGCTCCATGCGATCGCGTGCTCTGCGCGCGCAATATGGGCGCGGACACGGGCGACCTCTGTGGACTCGGAGTTGTCCCCGTGGTGGAAGAGTGTTGCGACCCCCGCGACCGCCGGGGTAACCACGAGCAGGAGCGCGAGACAGGCCGTTCGCAGCCACTGGGCGTTCACGACGGTCCCCTTTCGAAGTGAGCCCGGCCAGGCGCCGGGCCTCATCTGTCCCATACCCGTGATCCCCGAGAAATGTCCCAGAATTGCAAGCCCTGCGAGCAGCTCGACCCAAATCCGTGGTTCCCGGTGGCGCCGCGCCCCCGGCTGCGGCATTCTGGCTCCCTCACCCGCCGTTCGAGCCCACCGTCTTTGCCGAGGAGACCCCCGCATGTCCGCTCGCAGCCCGTTCCTTCGCTCCGCTGCATTCGCCGTCCTGCTAGCCCTCGTGCCCGCGGCCGCGCACGCCGCCACGGCCGCGAAGTGGAAGCCGATCGACCCGGCGAACATGGACCTGAGCGTCAAGCCCGGCGACGACTTCTTCCTCTACGCCAACGGCACATGGCTCAAGAACAACCCGATCCCCGCGGACCAGACCGAGTGGGGCGGCTTCATCCAGCTCTATGAGAACAACAACGCGGTGCTGCACGACATCCTCGAAGGCGCCGCGAAGGCGAAGGCCGCCCCCGCCGGCACCCCGATGCAGCTCTCGGGCGACTTTTACGCGAGCGCGATGGACTCGGCGCGTGTCGAGACGCTCGGCGCCACGCCGATCGCCGACGAGATGGCCCGCATCGCCGCGATCGGCTCGACCGACGCGCTGGTCGACGAGTTCGCGCACCTGCAGACCATGGGCGTGCGCGTGCCGTTCGGCATGGGCGTCAACCAGGACGCGAAGCACAGCACGGAAGTGATCGTCCAGCTCGGCCAGGCCGGCCTCGGCCTGCCGGACCGGGACTACTACCTCAAGACCGACGAGGCCTCGAGCAAGATCCGGGACCAGTACGCGACGCACGTGACGAACATGTTCCAGCTGCTCGGCGACCCGGAGGCCGACGCCGCCGTGCACGCGAAGACCGTGATCGCCGTCGAGACCCGCCTCGCGACCGCGTCGATGACCCGCGTCCAGCGCCGCGATCCCGAGGCCACGTACCACAAGATGACGCTCGACACGCTGCAGGCGTTGACCCCGGCGATCTCGTGGGCGCGCATGTACGCGGGCATGAACAACACGGACACCCGCCCGGTCAACGTGGCGCAGCCGGCGTTCTTCACCGAGGTCAACGCGATGATCGGCGCGGTGCCGCTCGCCGACTGGCAGACCTACCTGCGCTGGCACCTCGTGAACTCGACCGCCGCGCTCCTGAGCTCGAAGTTCGTCGACGAGGACTTCAACTTCAACGGGCGCATCCTGAGCGGCGCGAAGGAGCAGCGCCCGCGCTGGAAGCGCTCGGTCGCGGCGGTCGACAACTACGTCGGCGAGGCGCTCGGCCAGCTCTACGTCGCGCGCACGTTCACGCCCGCCGCCAAGGAGCGCGCGCGCCTGATGATCGAGGACCTGCGCGCCGAACTGAAAGACCGCATCGATGGCCTGCCGTGGATGAGCGCGGTGACCAAGGCCGCCGCGCAGAAGAAGCTCGCCGCGTTCGGCGTCAAGATCGGCTACCCCGACGCCTGGCGCGATTACAGCGCGCTCAAGATCAATCGTGGCTCGCTCGTCGGCAACGTGCTGCGCTCGCGCCAGTTCGAGTTCCAGCGCAACCTCAACAAGCTCGGCAAGCCGGTCGACCGCAAGGAGTGGGGCATGACCCCGCCCACGGTCAACGCCTACTACAACTCGCGCCGCAACGAGATCGTGTTCCCGGCGGGCATCCTCCAGCCTCCGTTCTACGACGCGCACGCCGACGACGCGGTCAACTACGGCGGCATCGGTGCCGTGATCGGGCACGAGATGACGCACGGCTTCGACGACCAGGGCCGCAAGTCCGACGCCGAGGGCAACCTCAAGGACTGGTGGACGCCCGAGGACGCCGCCGCCTACACGCGGCGCGCCGACCTCGTGCAGAAGCAGTTCGGTGATTTCGTCGCGGTCGACTCGATGCACATCAACGGCAAGCTCACGCTGGGCGAGAACCTCGCCGACCTGGGCGGCATCAACGTCGCCTACGGCGCACTCGAGCGGCACCTCAAGGTCAAGCCCCAGGGCAAGATCGACGGCTTCACGCCGGAGCAGCGCTTCTTCCTGTCGTGGGCGCAAATCTGGCGCGAGAACATCCGCGACGAGTCGCTGCGCCTCCAGCTCAACACCGACCCCCACTCGCCCGGCCACTTCCGCGCGAACGGCCCGGTCTCGAACATGCCGGAGTTCGCGAAGGCGTTCGGGCTCAAGGACGGGGATCCAATGGTGCGCCCGGCGGCGGTGCAGGCGAAGATCTGGTAGGGCTTGTGGTGGGCTGACCCGCGAAGTTTCGCGCCGTGCTCGTCAGGAAGGGGGTCGCCGGGGGCATACGCCGGCGGCCCTTTTGTTTTGCGGTCTCGCGGTCCCCTGCAACATGTCCCGGGACCTGTTGATCGCGCGCCTTCGCAAGCGCAAGCTCTTGCACCGCAAAGCGCTACGGCAATTTATCGCTAAGTGCTTGTGAACCAGTGCGTTAGCAAATCTGAACGTGCCGCATGGCACGCTCGATACCAATCGGTCGTTGCGGCAAAACGCGTTACGCCAGAATGGAACATCCATCAACCTGCCCCAGGGCAGGTTCGTCGGCAGCTCGCCCCAGGGCAGCCTCAGCGCCCAATTGCGCCAACTGAAGCTCGCCGTCAGGAACCTCCCGACGTCGATAACAGGCAATACCTCAGTCGCGAGTTCGCGCGGCGCAGGCTATAGTTCTTTGAACGTCTCCGCAGAGTTTCGCGTTCTCCTTCGGGACGTCCTTTGAATTCAATGAACGCGATCCCTCTCCGCGTGCAACGAGTTGTTCCCACCGAGTTTCCGCCGCTCCTGCATTAGGAGGTTCAAGCATGTCCCGTTTCCCGCACCCCGCTTTCCGGGTTCTCGCCCTGGTTGCTGCCCTTGCGCTTACACCGGCGTTGGCGATGGCCTCGAGCCACAGCGAACCCCCCGGCACCGTCAAGGATCGCCCCGCCGACGATACCGATCCCTACGCCTACGTCGCTTCCAA
>JBKJJJ010000001.1:0-30990 GCA_046598045.1 Candidatus Eiseniibacteriota bacterium | reverse complement strand
CGCGCTTGCGCGGCCTCCTGCGGAGCGAGGGGGTCGAGCTGGCGGGCATCTTCGTGTGTCCGCACCGTCCGGAGGAGGGGTGCGCGTGCCGCAAGCCGAAGCCGGGCCTGGTGCTCGACGCCTGCGCGGAACTCGGCCTCCACGCGAAGGGCTCATGGCTGGTGGGGGACACGATCAAGGACGCGGTCGCGGCGCGCGCGGCCGGTGTGCAGCCGGCGCTGCTGGCGACCGGCTGGGGCGGGGCCGAGCGAGCGGGCGCGGCGGCGAACGCGCGCGAGGAAAACGAACCGGCGCCCGAAGGGGTGCTTCGGGCGCCGGACCTGCTCGCGTTCGCGGAGCGCATCACGCGCGGTTGATCAGTTGCCCCGCGCGAAGCTCAGCACGAAGCTGCTGTCGCCCTCCTCGGCGTGATAGAACAGCGGGGCGCCCGCGGGCTTGAGCTGCGACTTCTCGAGCCAGCCCTGCGCCACCAGGACATCGAGCGCGCCGGGATAGTGTCCGCTGCGGGCGTGCTCGGCTTCGAGCGCCGCCCGGACGTCCCTCAGCCCCATCGTGGCGTAGACATTCTCTCCCGGGGAGCTCGGCGCCGGGACATGCGTCGTCTTCCACGCCAGCGCCTGGAACACGAGCACGAGGAGCACGCAAGCGCCCGCCAGCGCGGCCTCGGTGCGCCAGGTCGCCCCGAGTCCGGCGCGAGCCGCGGGGACTTCCTCGAGGATCGCCTCCGGGGCGCGACGGCCCTGGATCTCGATCCAGCCCGCCTCGATCAGCCGGAACAGCGCTTCGTAGGCCTCGAAGTCGTTGAATGGCGCCTCGAGCACGAGTTCGCCGAGGGTGCGGCGTCCGTCGACCAGCCCGAACAGTTCCTTCTCTTCCTCCCCGAGCGCCGCATCCGGATCCGGCAATTCCTTGAGCCCGAGAACGAGGGCTGGATCGGTCAGCTTCTGCTTGTAGCGCCGGAGCTCGTCCATGCGCCGCACCGCTTCCATGAGCATGGACTCGGTGGACAGCGAGACCTGGAGCGCGCTCTCCGGGGGAGCCACGTTGGAGAACGAGTACGTCCCGTCATCCCACGACAGGATGTCGTGCAGCACGTCGAGGACCGTGCGCTCGTACAGGACCGCCAGCTCCTCGCGCTCGATGTAGCGCCCGTTGAGCAGGAGGTCGACGAAGTCGCGATTGCTCTCGGCGTGGATCGAGGCGATGCCTCGCAACTGCTCCTCGGAGAGGCGATGGACCCGGCGCAGGAAGCGCGCGAGCGGATCGTCGTTGCCGAATCCGCGGTCGCGCATCGAGGCGATGCGGCCCTCGAGCAGGTAGACGACGCGGGACTCGGACCCGCGGCTGAGCCGCAGCGAGCCGGTCTTGCGCTGGCTCGACAGGAGCTGGAGGATTTCGGAGAGTGCGAACTCGCGCAGACTTCCGGACAGCGCCATGGCGTTCTCCTACGCGGCCCGCTTGAGGCGCTCGCGCGCCTTGCCGGACGAAGTGTCGACGCTCGCGTCTTCTTCGCGGGCGTGACCGTGGAGGGACAGGTAGGCGAACAGCGAGACGAAGTAGGTCACGGCGAAGCCGGCGAGCGCGATCCCGGCGAGCGGGCGGGGTCCCCCCGCATACACGCGCGGATCGTACGGGAACGGCGCGTGGCCGGAGAGCAGCAAGAGCGCCGTCAGGGCCGTGACGCCGCTGAGGATCCAACCGAACCACAGGCGATCGAACGCCAGCACGCCATAGCCGGGAACGAGGATCGCGATCGCCGTGCGCACCTGTCCCTGGCGCCGGCGGGTCTCGCGCCGGCGCTTGAACAGGAGCAGGCGCCCGAACTCGGGCGTGGTCGCGGTGGTGACCAGCACGGCGCAGTCCTCGCACAGAACCTGGTCGCGCCGGCGGGTCGCGCAGCGTCGGCACACCGTCGCCGCGCAGTTGCCGCAGATCCGCGCCGGGAGGTAATGGTGCAGCACGAGACCGAGCGCGATGCCGAGGGCGACGAACAACAGCGTCCAGACCGCGACCGGCATCCCGCGGCTCTCGAACCAGGGCTGCCACGCCGGCGGCACGACCGCGGCGCCGCCGTGATTCGTGTTCGCGCCGAACACCGCCTGCCATTGCGTGCGCGGCTCGATCCATTCCTCGGCCAGCGCGGGGGTCGACTGCCCGGACGAGCGCGCCTGCAGGCCGCGAACGAGGTCGAAGTCGAGCGCGGTCGCCTGGGCGATTTCCTCGCTCGCCTCGGCGTAGCGATAGCGCGCGGTGTAGAGCTGCCCGAGGTTGTAGTGCGCCGCGGCCCAGCGCGGGGCGAGTTCGATGGCGCGCTTGTAGTGGATCTCGGCCTGCGCGGCGTTGCCCTGCGCGAACGCGATGTTGCCCAGGTTGTTCGGGATGCGAGCTTCCTCAGGCCATGGTCCCTGCGCCCGCTCGTAGGCGGTGCGCGCCTGGTCGTAGAGGTGCCCGCGCTGCGCCAGCCAGCCTTCGGAGAACGCGAGGAACGGGTTCTCCGGGTGCTGCTGCGCCAGCGCGGAAACCCTCGCCATGCGCGCGGCGTCGAAGGGCTGTTGGTCGAGCTCGACCAGGGCGTAGAACGGCGGATCGTTCGGACGCGCCGGCAACGAGAGTTCGTCGAACACGCGGGTGGCCATCGGGCTCAGGACGAGCGTGGCAGAGAGCGCCAGGAAGACCAGGCGCTCGCTCTTGCGCAGGTAGCTCCACAAGAGCGCGAGCGTGAAGGCGGCGGGGACGGCGATGCCGAGCCCGAGCACGAACGGCAGTGCGACCAGCGCCCACGCCCACAGGCGGGCGCGCGGGGCCGGCAACCGGCGGGCGAGCAGCTCCTGGTAGACGTGGCGCAGCCGGTTGCGGTGCCGCCAGCACAACAGCAGGGCGACCGCGAGCGTCCCGAGGAAGAGCGCAGTCAGGCCGTAGAACAGAAAATACGACGTCATGAAGTGTTGCAGGCGGAAGCTGGTGCGCGCCAGGCCGGCGAGGCGGCCGATCTCCATCAGGCCCTGCGACGGGTCGCGTCCGAGGAGGTCGCTGATGAGTGCCAGGCGGGGGGCGAGGTAACCCGGGTCGAGTTCCTCGGCGCCGCGCCAGCGCGCGACCGCAATCTCGAAATTGCCCTGTTTCTGGGCCTCGACGCCCATGCGATAGAGCACCGTGGCCTGCGCGGGCAGCGCCGGCAGGTCGAGCGCGGCACGGTAGGTAAGCCAGCCCGCAACGTCCGTCGGATCACCGGGCACCGTAACCGCCGGAGGGGCGGGCAAGGCGGCCGGGGCCGCGGGCCCGGGGGCGCCCCAGGCTGCGGGTACTGCGATCGCGATCGCCGAGGCGATGACGGCGGCCAGGGCGCTCACACGCACCTGCTGGATTGGCGTAACGTTCGATCCCATCAAGGCTTTCCCTTGACAGCCCGGAAGGCCTGCCGATAGCGTGCCCTTCTTGCCGGGGAAGGTTCCCTCCCCGCCTCGCCGTGGATATCGGCGGAATTTGTCCGATCTTGACCCCCATCCGCGAGTCCGTTGGATCCGCCCCTTCCAGGAGAAATCGGTGTCCGACGCCACGAACTTGAGCGCCGTGCGAATCGAAGATGTCGGTCGGCACGTCGGGGAAGAGGTCGAGATCAAGGGTTGGGTGCACCAGCGCCGGGGGAGCGGCAAGGTCGCGTTCCTCGTCATGCGCGACGGGAGCGGTATCCTGCAGACGGTCGGGGTCAAGGGCGAGCTCTCCGAGGAGATGTTCGCCCGCCTCGACAACCTGCCGCAGGAGAGCGCCGTGATCGTGACCGGCGTGCCCCGCGCGGACACCCGTGCGCCGGGCGGCTACGAGATGGCACTCACCGGCCTCACGGTGGTCCACCTCGCGTTGCCCTATCCGATCACGCCCAAGGAACACGGCACCGAGTTCCTGATGGACCACCGCCACCTGTGGCTCCGTTCGCCGCGGCAGAACGCGATCCTGAGGATTCGCGCGACGCTGGTCTCGGCGCTGCGCAACTACTTCGACCAGCGCGGGTTCATCCTGGTGGACGCGCCGATCTTCACGCCCAACGCGTGCGAGGGCACGAGCACGCTGTTCGAGACCCAGTACTTCGACCAGAAGGCGTACCTGACCCAGAGCGGCCAGTTGTACATGGAGGCCGCGGCGATGGCGTTCGGCAAGGTCTACTCCTTCGGGCCGACGTTCCGCGCCGAGAAGTCGAAAACGCGCCGGCATCTCATCGAGTTCTGGATGCTCGAGCCCGAGATGGCGTATGCCACGCTCGACGACGTGATGGCGCTCGAGGAGGATATGCTCGAGCACGTCGTCGGCCGCGTGCTCGAGGAGCGCACCGAGGAGCTCAAGCGCATCGAGCGCGACACCTCGCGCCTCGCGCAGGTCAAGAAGCCGTTCCATCGCCTGCACTACGACGACGCGGTGAAACTGCTCGCGACCAAGGGCCTGCCATTCGAGTGGGGCGGCGACTTCGGCGCTCCGGACGAGACCGCGATCGCCGAGTCCTACGACCGGCCGGTGTTCGTCCATCACTTCCCGACCGCGATCAAGGCGTTCTACATGGAGCGCGACGCCGCCTCGCCGAAACACAGCCTGTCGGTCGACTGCCTCGCACCCGAGGGCTATGGCGAGATCACCGGCGGGGGGCAGCGCTCGGCCGACCTCGGGTACCTGGAGTCCCAGATCGAGGCCCACGGCCTGCCCAAGCGCGCGTTCGAGTGGTACCTCGACCTGCGGCGCTACGGCTCGGTGCCCCATGCCGGCTTCGGGATCGGGGTGGAGCGTACGCTGGCCTGGATCTGCGGGCTCGAGCACGTGCGCGAGACCATCCCGTTCCCCCGCCTCCTGAATCGACTCGAACCCTGACCGGAACCGCGCCCATGTGTCAACTCTCTGCGCCCCGGGCGCTTGCCGGGCCACGCGGAGAAACATCCGGGGTCCGGACGGGTACTCTAGGGGTGAAGACCGGGGCCAGAGCCCGCCAGGACCCCGGCATGGAGGGTGGCGTTTCGCTCCCGGCGTCCGTCGTGGGCGGAAAGCTCCGCCGCCGTTGACCACGATGAATGTGTGGCTTACACTTCGGCCATTCGGATACGAGCGGTGCCGCGCCGGTCTCCTCGGGGCGGTGCTCCTCAGCGGCCTGGCGGCCGGCTGCTCCCCCGACGCGACACACCGGGATCGTCGGGAGGACACGCTCACGAGCGGCGTCCTGACCATCGCAGCCGAGCCGGAAGTGGCGCCGGTCCTCGGGGCCAGCGCGCAGGCGTTCGAGCGCTTGTATCCGGGGGCGTCCATTCGCGTTCTCGCGCGTAGTTCGCGCGACGCGATGGCCGACGTCTTCGCGAATCGGGCAGACCTGGCCGTGATCGGCCGTGAGACCGAAATGGTCGAGCGGCAGGCGGCGACGGAGGCCCGAATCGACATGGAGGCGTACCGCTGGGCGCGGGACGGAGTGGCGGTGATCGTTCATCCCACGAATCCCGTGAACCAGCTCTCGTTCGACGACCTGCACGAGGTCCTCACCGCGGCGGAGACGTCCTGGGGGGAATTCGGCGGACCCGACCGGCGCGTCGTACCTGTGATCGAGGCTCCCACACGGAGCCTGACCCAGTACGTCGCGCGCCAGATTCTCGAGCGGGAGGACATCGTGACCGCGGCCGTGCTCGCGGACGACGACTCGGCGGTGATCGCCCATGTCGCCCGCACGCCGGACGCTCTGGGTTTCGTTTCGCAGTCGAGTCTTCGTCCGGGCGTGAAGGTGCTGGCCGTCTCCCGTGCCAAGGGGCTCCCGTACGTCGAGCTCGACGCTGAAACGGTCTACCGCCGCGACTACCCGCTCACTCGCTCGTACAACCTGGTCACCCGCGTTCCCGGTGTGAAGCTGGGGCAGGGGTTCGTCACTTTCGCGCTGAGCGAACCGGGACAACGGTTCGTGCGCGATGGGCACCGGGTGCCCGCCAGTGTCCCGGTTCGTTTCACCCGCCGTCTGCCGACGGCGTCGTCCCACTGAGGCCCATCCCGTCACGGGCCCTGCGAAAGGGAACTGCATCGATGATTCGAGTCGCGATGGCCGATCAGCCCGCCTTCACCCTGCTGCGCCGCGCCATGCTGAGGGGCGGGGTCCTGCTCGTGGGCCTGGCGTTCCTCGTCCCGACCGCGCGCGCCGACGCGCTGAGGGACGGCAAGGACGCGCTGGCAGCGGGCCGCGTCGACGACGCGGTCGCCGCGTATCGCAACGCCGTGCAGGCGACGCCGAACGACGCCCAGGCGCACCTGGGCCTCGGGCTCGCGCTCGAGAAGAAGCGCAGCTGGCAGGCCGCGCTCGCCGAGTTCCAGAAGGCGAGCGCCCTCGACCCGCGCCTGGCCGAGCCGTTCCGCGGCGTGGGCGCGATGCAGATGCGCCTGGGCAACGCGGCGGGGGCCGAGGTCGCCTACCGCAAGGCGGTCGAGATCGATCGCAAGTTTCCCGATGCCCAGCTCGGCCTCGGGGACGCGCTCGCGCAGCTCAAGAAGTACGACGAGGCGGTCGCGGTGCTGCAGCAGGGCGTGAAGTTCGGGCCGAAGACCGAGATGTTCTTCTTCGCCGGCCTGGGCCGCGCCAACCAGGCGCGTCCCGAGTCGCTCAAGGCCGCCGAGGTGTGGCTCCTGCGCGCGCGCCAGTCGGCCGAGGGACTGAACTCGCCGAACTCGGTCAAGGGTCCGATCTATCGCGCGCTCGGCGATCTCTACATGGTGCGCAAGATCCCGTCGCTCGCGATCCAGAATTACCAGCAGGCGAAGGCGATCGACGAGACCGACCTCGATACGCGCATGGCGCTCGGGGAGGCGTACTACAAGGGGCAGCTCTACAACGACGCGCTCAACGAGTACAAGTACGTGGTCGAGGCCGACCCCGAGTACAGCGAGGCTTACCTCAAGCTCGGCAACCTGTACTACCTCGCGAGCTTCAGCGATCCGCAGCGCGTCTTCAAGGCGATCGAGGTGCTCGAGAAATTGATGGTGATGGATCCGAAAAACGTCGACGGTAAGGCGATTCTGGCGCAGGCCTACTTCCGCAGGGGCAGCGCGGCCGACAAGATAAAGGCGAGGCAGTTGCTCGACGAGATCAAGGCGACCGGGAACTTCCCGCCGGCAGCCTGGCGCACGCTCGGGATCATCCAATACGAGAGCGGCGAGTACCAGAACGCGATCAACTCGTTCGGCAGGTCCACGAGGCTCGAGCCGATCGACCAATTCCGTCTCGGCGACGCCTTCCGCCGCCTCGCGGTTGAGGCGCCGGACACGCTCGCCAAGGCCGCGCTCTACGACTCCGCGGACGCGGTCTACAAGCGCATCGTGGACGCCGATTCGACCACGGCTGACGCGCGCAAGGCCCAGCTGGAGCGGGCTCGCCTGCTCTATCAGCGCAAGGACTACACGGGCGCAATCCGCGAGTTCCGGCACGTGATCGCGCTTGACCCGAAAGCGGCCGAAGCCTACTACTTCATGGGCCTGTCCCAGCGGGCCATGGGCGATGACACGAACGGGATCCAGTCGCTCGAGAAGTCCGTGGCGGTCGACTCGACGCACGCGGCTTGGTGGTTGCAGCTCGGGGCGGCCTACAGCAAGCTCAAGCGGACCGACCAGGCGAAGGCCGCGTTCATCCGGACCGCCGCTCTCGACTCGACGACCACAGGGGCGGTGGCCTGCCAGCAGCTCGGCTACTACGACCTCGTGGCGAAGCAGTACGCGGCTGCAACCAAGTGGCTCGAGGAGTCGGTGCGCCGCGATCCCAAGCAGCCCATGAGCTGGGTGTGGCTGGGACAGGCGCGGCAGAATTCGGGGGATCGCGGCGGGGCCATCGACGCCTATCACAAGGCGCTCGGGCTCAAGCCGGGCCAACCGGATGCGTTGAAGGGCCTGAAGTCGCTCGGGGCCCCGTAAGGGAACCAACGGGAGGTAGGGGAATGCACGTCAAGCGCAAGACGCTCGAAGGCATCGAGATCCTGACCCCGCGAGGCTATCTCGTGGGCGGGGAGGAGACGGACGAACTGGAGAAGCTGATTCGCGACCTGTCGGCCGCGGGCAACCTCCATCTCCTGATCGATCTCGGCGAGACGCAGCACATCAACTCGACGGCGCTGGGCGTGCTCATCACGGCGCACACGAATTACCTGCGTCGTGGCGGCCAGATGAAGCTTTGTCGGGTCGACAGCCGGATCAAGAACATCTTCGTGATCACGAAGCTTTCGCTCGTGTTCGACGTCTACGACGACGTCGAGACCGCGATCGCCAGCTTCGCGTCGGGACCGGCGAAGTCGTAACAGCCATCCCCCTTCACCGGGCCCGGCGCATGCCGAAGCCCACGCACGTACCAGGAGGATTCGACTCGTGAAGCAGCTACTCTGGCCGCTCTACTTCATCGGGGCTCTCGCCGTCGCGTGGCTCATCTACCTGCAGCTGCCGAACTACATCAAGGAAGGCGGCTGGCTGGTCGCCGGCCTGATCTTCCTGATGATCATGGTGGTGACGTTCGTCATCGAGCGCACGATTTCGCTGCGCAAGGCGGCAGGCCGCGGCTCGCTGCCGGCGTTCCTGACCACCGTCAAGAAGACGATCTCCACCGGGGACGTCGACGCTGCGATCGACGCGTGCAAGAAGCAGGGTGGATCCGCCGCGAACGTCATTCGCGCCGGCCTCGAGCGCTTCAAGTCCGCGAAGGCCGACGGTCTCGCCAAGGACAAGGTCATCACCGAGACGCAGGAAGCGATCGAAGAGGCGAACGGGCTCGAGCGCCCGCTCCTCGAGCGCAACCTGATCGCGCTGTCGACCATTGCGTCGATCGCCACCATGGTCGGGCTGCTCGGCACGGTGCTCGGCATGATCCGTTCGTTCGCGGCGCTCGGCACCTCGGGTGCGGTGGACGCGGCCAAGCTGGCGCTCGGGATTTCCGAGGCCCTGGTGAACACGGCCGGCGGTCTCATGGTCGCGATCGTGGGCATCATCTTCTACAACGTGTTCTCGACCAAGGTCGACAACTTCAGCTACATGATCGACGAGGCTTCGTTCGAGGCCGTGCAGTTCCTCTCGACGCGGGCAGAGTAGCCGGGTCCGCCCGGGGAAAGCACTATGTCCAAGATCAAGTCCAAGCGGATCGGCATCGCGATCGACATGACGCCGTTGGTCGACGTGGCGTTCCTGCTCCTCATCTTCTTCATGACCACGACGCAGTTCCAGCCGCCGGAGAAGGAGCAGATCACGCTCCCGGCCTCGGCGTCGGAATTCAAGAAGCCGGAGTCGCACATCATCACGGCAAACGTGACCCGCGAGGGTCGCATCCGGCTCGAGTTCGTCGAGCGCCGGGAGAAGAAGGACCAGATCGTCGACGCATCCACCTTCGGGGGCTGGCTGCAGACCGCGCGTTACGCCGATCCTTCGGCTTACGTGCTCCTCAAGGCCGACAAGGACGCGCCGTTCGGCGTGGTCGAGTCGATCATGAAGGAACTGCAGAACCAGAACGCGAATCGTTTCAACATCGTCACCGATGCCAAGAAGAAGGGCGCGAAGCCCGCTCCGGCAGCCGGTTGACCATCGGGAGGAGGTGAGGACATGGGCGCTGTAGACACCCCCGCACCCTCAGGCGGAAAAGGCAAGAAACGCCGGGTCGGGATTCGCATCGACATGACGCCGCTGGTCGACGTCGCGTTCCTGCTCCTGATTTTCTTCATGGTCACGACGGTGTTCCGTACGCCCCAGGCGCTGGAGATCAACCTGCCGCCGAAGGACAACCCGCCCGTTCCCATCGCGAAGTCGAACATCCTCACGGTGTTCGCCCTTCCGGGGGAGCGGTACAAGTGGCAGGTCGGCGAGAATCCGTCGACCGAGACCGCGTGGTCGGAAATGCCCGCCGTGTTCAAGCGCGAGCGCGACAAGAATCCGAACAGGATCGTGGTCGTGATCAAGATCCACCCCGAGGCGCGCTTCCACGCCATGGTGGACATCATTGATGAGCTCGATTCGCTGAAGATGACCCGCTTCGCGCTCGCTCCCATGACCGAAGAGGACAAGAAGGAGGTGGGAGGCCAGTGAGCACGATGACCCACACGATGCCGCAAGGCTTCGAGTTGGAGGAAGGCGAGCTCGAGCATCTCAGGGAAGTTCGCGCCTACCAGAGCGAGAACCTGAAGAAGGCCCTGACCTTGTCGGCGATGGGGCACCTGAGCGTGATCGTGATCATCCTCCTGATCCTGCTCGCCCAGCGCAACGTGCCGCAGAATGAGCGCGTGGTGACGGTGCCGTATCGCGAGCTCCAGGCGCCGCCGTCGTTGCAGCAGACGCCGCCGACCGTGACGGTCGCGGCGCCGGCGGCCCAGCCCACGGCCGGCATTCCGTTGCCGACCGCGGACGAACAGGTGCAGGAAGAGCAGACGATCGCCACGCAGGAGGAGCTGTCCCAGGCGATCGGCTCCGGCGAGTCAGCGGGCGGCGATTCGCTCGTGATCGCCCCGCCCTCGGACGCGCTGCCGAATTTCGGCGAGTACGTCTATGTCGAGGAGCTGCCCGAGGCGATCACCAAGATCCAGCCGGAGTATCCGGACATCGCCCGCCAGTCGAACATGGAGGGCACGGTCGTGGTGCAGGCGCTCGTCGGCAAGGACGGACGCGTCAAGGACACCAAGGTCGTCAAGCCGGTGCCGGTGTTCGACGACGCCGCAGTCGCGGCGGTCAAGCGCTGGGTCTTCAAGCCCGCGCTCTCGAACAACAAGCCGGTGGCGGTTTGGGTTGCGGTCCCGGTGAAGTTCTCGCTACACTAGTCGCGTTCCCGCTCCCGCGTCGCGCCCCGTGCGCGGCGCGGGATGCCGGGCCCGCCTCACAACCGCGCCTCCCCTTGCGCGGCGGACATCCTCCAGGGGCCGCACCACGCGGCCTTCGCCCGACCGGGCGGTCCCGAACCTCGACCGGGAATGAGGAGGATGCACCATGGTACTCGTCCAAACTCACCCTGCCTGCGCCGACGACGGCGGTCCTCTCGACATGCTGCGCCTGCGCCGCGCCGAAACCGATGCCGAGCTGCCTCGCAGCCTGGCGATGTCGTCGCTCACCATGCTCACGCTCGTGGTCGCCTTCCTGCTCGTCCAGATCGCACTCCGGGGCGGGATGCCGGTCCTGCGGGTCATCGATGTGCCGATCATTCATCCGCCGGCGCCACACCCTGTGGGAAAAGTGGTCGTCGAATCCGGCGGCTTCGTGCCTCCGGCTCCCGCGACGACGCAGCCGAGCGTCGTCCTCCCGGTCGATGAGTTGAAGATCCCCGACCCGGGCGTCGTGGTCGCGCCCACGAACCCCCAACCGTTTGCCGGCGTCCAGCCGGGGGAGCCCGGCGGGATCGTCCCGTCCGGCAACGGCCCCGGGGGCGCGGGTGGGGAAGGCGTGGCGGAGCCACGACCGGACGAATTCACGTTCGTCGAGGTCCTGCCCCGCCTGGTGACGAAGGTCATCCCCGTGTACCCGCCACTGGCGCGCGACGCAGGCATGGAGGGAGCGATCAAGGTGCGCATGCTCGTGGGCGTGGACGGGAGGATCCGCCGCGCCGAGATCGAGGAGAAGCACGCGTCCCTGTTCGACGAGGCCGCCCTGACCGCGGCCCGGCAGTGGATCTTCACGCCTGCGACGACGGACGGGCATCCGGTCATGGTCTGGGTGCGGGTCCCGATCGTGTTCCGGCTGCACTAGCAAAAGTCGGGGAAGTGCTCACTCCCGGCTGCGCGCGGGTCCTCAATCTGCGCGAAGTCGCGGCGTGAACTCTTTGTGATTCCATGGCTTCGCCGGGAGGGCGTCTTGACGTCCCCCGGCCGGTCGCCTAGTCTGGCGCGGGCTGCAAACACCCCGTGCCGGCTGCGACCCCAGGGTGCCCATCCCCGTCGCCTTCGGAGGATCCATGGAAGACAGCGCCGTTCCGCAGCCGGCCTCGATCAACGAGGCCCCCTGGTCGTTTCCGCGTCGATTCATGGCGGTGTTCACGAGTCCACGGGCGCTCTTCGAGGAGCTCGAGAAACGGCCGTCGTGGTTCGTCCCGCTGCTCGTGACCGTGGTCGGCATCGTCCTCTTCGCGGTCATCCTGTGGAACCCGGTGATGCTCCCGGAGCAACTCGAGCGCATCGCCGACTCGCCCAATGCCGCGCAGGCCGAGGCCATGTTGACCTCGAACGGCATCTTCTTCGCCGCCATCTTCGGGCCGATCGTCGCGGTGGTGATCTTCCTGACCTATGCGCTGTTCGTCTGGCTGGTCGGCGCATTCATGCTCGGCGGGAGCCTGAGCTACAAGCAATCGCTCTCGATCGTTGCCCATACCAGCTTGCTGGTGATTCCGGCGTCGCTGGTCAAGATCCCGCTGGCATTCGTCGCCAGGAGTTCCAAGGTCTCGGTCGGGCCGGGCATGCTCTTCCCGATCGCGACGGCCGAGGGATTCCTGGGGAAGTTCTGGTCGACCCTGTTGATGAATTTCGACCTGTTCGCGCTCTGGCAGACCGCGCTCGTCGCGCTCGGCGTCGCGGTGATCGCCCGCGTCTCGACGACCAAGGCCAACCTGGGGATCTGGACGCTGTTCCTCCTGACGGCCCTCATCGGCGGGGTCGTGGGCGGTATCCTGCCGAATTGAGCCCCGGGCTGCATCCAAGAGTGGGCAACTCCCCGATGCACAATCCCGTAAGGCAGGCTGTGGCAGTTTGAACTCGAGGCCCTGGTGACCCTCGTAAGGAGGCAACGGATGTCGATGTATCCTCGCGCAACGCCGGACCGGAGCGCTCGTCCCAAGCGGTTCGCCCAGTCCCTCCTGGTCCTCGCGGCGGTTGCCGGCCTCGCCGCGGCCGGGAATGCGGGGGCGCAGGACAACGCGCCCATGCGCGGGGACCTCAGCGTGGACCAGGCCGTCAAGCTCGCGCTCGAGCGCAACCAGGACCTGCTGACTTCGGGCGAGAACGTCAACGCAGCTTCCGGCCTGAAGAAGCAGGCGCTGCAGAGCTACCTGCCGCGGATCAGCGCCAGTGGGTCGTACTCGCACAGCTTCAATCCGCAGGGTTACTTCGACCCGGCCACGCAGTCGTTCATCGCCGGCTCGCAGGACAACTACGGCGTGCGTTATGTCCTGAGCCAGAACCTGATCGACATCGCCTCCATGCGCAATATCTCGGCCGCCGGTAAGGAACTTCAGGCCAGCAAGCTCTCCCATGAGTTCTCCCGCTCCGACCTCGTCCTCGGGGTCAAGCAGCAGTACTACGCGCTGGTCGCGGCCCAGGACCTGGCATCGGTCTCGGACTCGGCGCTCGCCCTGTCCGACCGCGAACTGCAGCGCACCCAGAGCCTGTTCGAGCTCGGGATGGTCGCCAAGAGCGACGTGCTCAAGGCCCAGGTGCGCGTGGCCAACGGCAAGCTCGACGTGATCCGGGGCCGCGGCAACGTGGTCAACGAGCGCGCGCGGCTGGCGCGCATCCTCGGCCAGGCCCCGTCGGACGACCTGCATGCCTCGGATCTGCTGACGGAAACCAAGGTCGCCGTGGACTCGACCGCGATCTTCCAGGAAGCGACCGCCAACCGCGCGGACCTGCAGGCGGCGCTACGCTCGTGGGAGGCCTCGAAGTCCCGGGCCGGCGCGGCTCGGGCTTCGTTCCTGCCCTCGATCGGCGGGCAGATCGCGTTCTCGAACGGCAACTCGACCGGTCTCCAGCCGTTCGCCGGGTTCGACGACGGCACGCGTAGCGCGGCAGTTGGCTTCTCCTTCCCGCTGCTCGACGGCGTCGTGGGCAAGAAGGGCCAGATCCAGACCGCGCAGGCGCACGCCGAGCAGGATCGCTACGCCTACGAGAAGAAGAAGCTCGACGTCCAGGTCGAGGTGCGCGAGGCGATCAGCGCCGCCCGCCAGGCGAACGAGGGCGTGGACGTGGCGAAGGACGGGCTCGCCTCCGCGGAGGAAGACCTCAAGCTCTCGCAGGAAAAGTACAACGTCGGGTCGGGCACGATCCTCGAGCTCCTCGACGCGCAGGTGAACCTGCAGAAGGCGCGCCAGCAATACGTCGTGGCGTTGACCCAGGCCCGGATCGCGGAGGCGCAGATCGAACGCGCCCGCGGCGTGCGCCTGTAGACTCCACTCCCTCGACCCCGGAGCGAACGCACGCATGAAGCTGTTCAAGAACAAGTGGTTCTGGATCGGAGCCGGCGGGCTGGTGGTCGTCCTGTCGCTCTTCGGGGCGATGCAGAGCCGGCGCGGCAAGACGAGCTCGGTCACGGTCACCGCGGCGCGTCTCAAGGACGTCGTGATGACGGTCAAGGCGCCCGGGGCGATCGAGCCGCGCACGATCGTCAAGATCAGCGCGGACATTCCGGGACGCGTCGTGCGCCTCGCCGTGCACGAGGGCGACGACGTCAAGCGCGGGCAGTTGCTGCTCGAACTCGACAACACGCAGTATGCCTCGAGCGTGCGGCAGACCCAGGCTTCGCTCCTGGCGGCGCGGTCGCGTTCCTCCCAGGCGGCGTCCGCATGGAAGATCGCACAGTCGCAGTACGAGCGCCGCAAGGCCCTGTTCGAACGCAAGCTGCTCTCGACCCAGGAGATGGACACGGCGGAGAACGACTACTCGAGCGCGCGCAGCTCGGCCGACGCCGCGCGCGAGGACGCCGCGCGCCTCTCCGCGGCGCTCACCGGCGCCCGCGACAACCTTTCGAAGACCACCTACCGTTCCCCGATCGACGGCAAGATCACCGCGCTCAACATCGAGGAGGGCGAGATCGTGGTGACCGGCACGATGAACAACGCCGGCACGCAGATCCTGACCGTCGCCGACATCTCGCGCATGCTGGTCAAGGCCGATGTCGACGAGACCGACGTCGTGGACGTGCGTCCGGGCCAGACCGCGAAGATCACGGTCGACGCGCTGCCCGACACGTCGTTCGCCGGCGTGGTGACCGAGGTGGGCAACAGCGCGAGCCGCGAGACCAATACCACCGGCGCGAGCGGGCAGACCAACTTCGAGGTCAAGGTGCTGTTCCACGACACCGTCGCCGCGGTCCGGCCGGGCATGACCGCCGACGTCGAGATCGAGGTCAAGCGCGCGGACAAGGCGCTGGCGGTGCCGATCCAGGCGATCATCGTGCGCCAGCCGGAGGAGCTCGAGAAGCGCGGCGTGAAGAAGAAGACCACGAAAGCGCCCAAGACCGGCGATGCCGCCGCGGCGGCCGAGGACGAGTCCGACCCGCTGGCGCGCAAGAAGCGCGAGCTCACGGGCGTGTTCGTCAAGGTCACCGACCACGCGGAATTCCGCAAGGTCAAGACCGGCATCTCGAGCGAGACCGACATCCAGATCCTGCCGGTGAGCGAGCTCAAGGCCGGTGAGCAGGTGATCACCGGTCCCTACAAGGTGCTGCGCGATCTCAAGCCCGGCGACCGCGTCGCGGTCCAGAAGAAGGGCAAGGGCGGCGTGACCGTCCGCGCGGGGGGTTGAGGTGACCGACCCCTCGGGCACCACGGCCCTGATCTCGTTTCGCGACCTCACCAAGGTCTACAACGTCGGCGGCGAAATGGTGAACGCGCTGGCCGGCGTGTCGCTCGACATCCCCGAGGGCGAGTACATCGCCATCATGGGCCCCTCGGGCTCGGGCAAGTCCACGCTCATGAACGTGCTCGGCTGCCTCGACACGCCGAGCGGCGGCTCCTACCGACTCAAGGGCCGGGAGATCGCCCGCCTCACAGATGACGAGTTGGCCGCGATCCGCAACCAGGAGATCGGGTTCGTCTTCCAGACGTTCAACCTGCTCGCCCGCTCCGACGCGCTGCACAATGTCGAGTTGCCCCTGATCTACGCCGGCATCTCGCCCAAGGACCGCAAGGCGCGCGCCGAGGAGGCGTTGCGCTCGGTCGGGCTGTCGGACCGCATGCGCCACCGCCCGAACGAGCTCTCGGGCGGCCAGCGCCAGCGCGTCGCAATCGCGCGCGCGCTCGTCAACCAGCCCTCGATCATCCTCGCCGACGAGCCGACCGGCAACCTCGACACCAAGACCGGCAACGAGATCCTGGCCGCGTTCGAGAACATCCACATCAAGGGCAAGACCGTCGTGGTCGTGACCCACGAGGAGGACGTCGCCGCGCATGCGAAGCGGGTCGTCCGCCTGCGGGACGGCCGGATCGAGAGCGACGTCCGCCAGGAAGCCCGCAAGGTCGACCCCGGCCTGCTCGCGAACGCCGCCGGACCGCAGGGGTAGCGATGGCGATGGAGTTCCGCGAGAGCGCCTCGATCGCCCTCCAGGCCCTGCGCGCGAACAAGCTGCGCTCGTTCCTCACGCTGCTCGGCACGATCGTGGGCGTGACCGCCGTGATCGCATTGATCTCGCTCATCCAGGGCGCGAACAAGTACGTCTCCGAGAAGCTCGTCACCCAGGGCGCGAACGTGTTCTGGGTCGACAAGTTCGGGTTCATCCTCGATAACGACAAGTACATCGAAGCGCTCAAGCGCAAGGATCTCGAGCTCGCCGACGCCGAGGCGGTCGCTTCGACTGCGCGCCTGGCCTACGCGGTGCGTGCGAAGAAGGAGCGCAACGCCGACGTGCGCTTCGGCAGCGAGCGCGTGCGCCGCGTCCCGATCCAGGGCATGTGGGGCGACTACGTCGCGGTCGACCGCATCGAGTTGCAGGAGGGCCGGCACCTCACCGCCGCCGACATCTCGCGTCGCCGTGCCGTATGCGTGCTGGGCTTCGACGTGTGGGAGAAGCTGTTCAAGGACCAGCACGCGCTCGGCCGCGAGGTGCGCATCGGCCCGAACACGTTCGACGTCGTCGGCGTGGCCGAGAAGAAGGGCTCGTTCCTCGGGCAGAGCCAGGACAACTTCGTGATCGTCCCGCTCGGCGCCTCCGACAAGATCTACGGCCGGCGGGGCTCGCTCGAGATCGGCGTCCTGGTCAAGGACGCGTCCACGTTCGAGCTCGCGCAGGACGAGACGCGCGCGATCCTGCGCGCGCGCCGCCACGTCGAGGCCGGCAAGGACGACGACTTCGGCATCACCACCGCCGAGATGTTCATGCAGCTCTACCGCAGCCTGACCGGTGCGATCTTCATCGTGTTCGTCGGCGTCGCCGGCATCTCGCTGGTCGTCGGCGGGATCGTGATCATGAACATCATGCTGGTCTCGGTCACCGAGCGCACGCGCGAGATCGGCATCCGCAAGGCGCTGGGCGCGCGCAAGCACGACATCCTCATGCAGTTCCTGGTGGAGTCGGCCACGCTCTCGTTCACGGGAGGGGCGATCGGCGTGTTCCTCGGCGCGGGCATCGCCCTGTTCGTGGCCGCGATCTCGCCGCTCCCGGCCGAGGTGAGCGTGATCGCGGTCGTGCTCGGGCTCCTCATGTCGACGTCGATCGGCCTGATCTTCGGCATCTATCCGGCGATGCGCGCCGCGCGGCTCGACCCGATCGTCGCGCTGAGGCAGGAGTAGCCATGGCCCTGCCCAAGACCGTGGCCGTCAATCGCGGCCTGCTCGGCGAGATCCTCAAGATGGCGTGGGCGTCGATGCGCTCGAACAAGCTGCGCTCGCTGCTCACCGTGCTCGGCGTCATCATCGGCGTCTCGACCGTGATCGCGATGGTCTCGCTGATCCAGGGCCTCAACGAGTCGTTCCGCCGCCAGGTGCAATCGTTCGGCTCGAACACGATCTACATCCGCAAGTGGCGGCCGCAGGTGATCATCGGCGGATTGCCCGATTCGCTGCGCCAGCGCCGGGCATTCACGCTCGACGACCGCGAGGTGATCCTCGCCGAGTGCCCGGCCGTGCGCGCGGTCTCGCCGCTCAACTTCCTCGACGAGCCGCAGGCAGTGCGTTTCCGCAAGAAGGAAACCAAGCCGACGTTCATCCTCGGAACCAGCCAGGCCTACCAGGAGACGAACGGGTACAACGTCTCCTCGGGCCGCTTCTTCACCGAGGCCGAGACCGAACACCGCTCGCAGGTCTGCGTGGTGGGGGGCGCGACGCTCGAGACGCTGTTCCCGCACCAGGACGCGGTCGGGCAGATCGTGCACATCGGCAAGGTCCCGTTCCGTGTCGTGGGCGAGCTCGAGACCCGCGGGCGCTTCCTCGGGCAGAGCCTCGACGAGATCGTGATGATCCCGTACACCGACGTGCGCAAGTACTTCCCGGCCGACCAGAGCACGTTCCTGAAGGGCGACGAGGTGCTGATGAACGCGGTCGCGGTCTCGCCCGACCGGATCGACGAGGCGATCTCGCAGATCACCGAGGTGCTCAGGCGGAGGCGCGGGCTGAAGGCGCACCAGGAGAACAATTTCGCGGCGCTCACCGACGACTCGCTGCTCAACCTCTACAACCAGGTCACGGGCGCGTTCTATCTCCTGATGATCGCGGTCGCATTCCTGTCGCTGCTGGTGGGCGGCATCGGCGTGATGAACATCATGCTGGTCTCGGTCACCGAGCGCACGCGCGAGATCGGCATCCGCATGGCGCTCGGGGCGAGACGCTCGAGTATCCTCATGCAATTCCTGATCGAGGCCATGGCCCTGACGGGCACGGGCGGCGCGATCGGCATCGCGATCGGCTTCGCGATCGCGAAGTTGGTCGACCTCGTGACGCCGTTGCCGAGCAGCGTGCCGTTCTGGTCGGTGCTCGCCGGGCTGGCGTTCTCGGGATCGGTCGGGCTGTTCTTCGGGATCTACCCGGCGATGCGCGCAAGCCGCCTCGACCCGGTCGAAGCCCTGCGCTACGAGTAGCGCTTCCGCTTCCAGAACAGGTACACCGGGATCCCCGTCGCCGCGATGCCTACGCCGGCGCAGGCACGCCAGCCGCTGGCCGTCAGGTCGCTCACGATCAGCGCCACCGTCACCACCACGAACACGATGGGCGTGATCGGGTAGAGCGGCGTGCGGTAGGGATGGACCGGCTCCCTGCCCTCGCGCGAGCGCCGGCGGTGGACGAAGATCGCCGCCGTGGTCAGGCCGTAGAACAGCCAGGACGTGGTGACGAACCAGCCCGAAACATCTTCGAACCCGCGGGACAGCGCGAGCCAGCCGATCGACAGCACGGCCTGGATCCAGAGCGCGAGGTCCGGCGTGCCGCGCTTCGGGTCGAGGTGCGCCGCCGGCTTCCACAGCAGTCCGTCGGCCGCCATCGCCTGCGTCACGCGCGGGCCGGTCAGGATCGCGCCGTTGGTCGTGCCGAACGTCGAGATCGCGACCAGCACGGCGAGCGCCTGCGCACCGCCCTCGCCGAGCACGCGGCGCACCGTCTCCGAGCCGACCGCCGGGATGTTCGCCATCTCGGCGGGGGAGAGCACCGCGTAGTACGCGAGGTTCGTCAGCAGGTAGATCACGACCGTCAGCACGGTGCCGCCCAGGATCGCGATCGGCAGCACGCGCATCGGGTCCTTGATCTCGCCGGCAACGTACGTCGAGTCGGTCCACCCGTCGTAGGCGAACAGGATCGAGATCATCGCCGCCACGAAGCCGAGCATCAACGGCGGCATGACCGGCAGCACCGCGGCGGGAAGGGACGGGTCGGGCCCGCGGTGCGGCAGCAGGAACGCGGCCCCGCACAGGAGGACGATGCCGAGCACCTTGAGCGTGGTGAACACCGACTGCGTGCCCGCACCCTGACGGACGCCGAGCGCATTGACTCCCGTGAGCCCGAGGATCGCGGCGGCCGCGACGCCGAACTCCATCGTGGCGCCGAGGTGCATGGCCTCGCAGAAGTAGAGCGCGAACACGCTCGCGATCGAGGCGATCACGGTCGGCTTGATCACCCACAGGTTCGCCCAGCCGAACACGAAGCCCCACAGGTCGCCGAACGACTCGCGGATGAAGACGTACAGCCCGCCCGTGCGCGGGTGCGCGACCGCGAGCTCGGCGAGCACGAGCGACCCGGCGAGCGAGAGCACGCCGCCCAGGATCCACGCGGCCAGTACGCCCGGGAGCCCGGCAATCTGCTGCGCGACCGAATGCGGCGAGCGGAAGATGCCCGAGCCGATGATGTTGCCGACGGTGATCGCGGTGGCGGCGTAGAGGCCGATCTGTCGGAGCGGAATCGGGGCGCCCTGGGGCGCGGGCGGGGCGGTTCGGGTGTCTTGCATGCGAACGTTCATAGCATTGTTCGGGGGCGGAGGCCAACGACCAACGCACCAGTCTGTTCCACGGGCTCCGCCGGGAGCCCCGGAACCCGCCCGGGGGCACGGCTGGACAGCTGGTGTACACTCCGGGAGTCCCGACTCGATCGCATGGCAGGCTCCCGGAGAACGCCCCTTGGAAACCGAAGGCCGCGCCCGCGGCATCGTCATTCGCGGCGCCCGTGAACACAATCTCAAGAACATATCGCTGACCCTGCCGCGTCGCCGCCTGATCGTGATCACCGGCGTCTCGGGCTCGGGCAAGTCGTCGCTCGCCTTCGACACGCTTTACGCCGAGGGCCAGCGCCGCTACGTCGAGTCGCTCTCCGCCTACGCCCGGCAGTTCCTCGGCCAGATGGAGAAGCCCGACGTCGACTCGATCGAGGGACTCTCCCCGGCGATCTCGATCGAGCAGAAGGGCGCCGGCTCGAACCCGCGCTCGACCGTCGCGACGCTGACCGAGATCTACGATTACCTGCGCCTCCTGTTCGCCCGGCTCGGCACGCCGCATTGCCCGAACGACGGGACGCCGCTGTCGCGCCAGACCGTGAGCGAGATGGTCGACACGCTGTTCACGCAGGGCGCGGGCCAGCGCGTGAGCGTGCTCGCGCCGATCGTGCGCGGGCGCAAGGGCGAGTACCGCCAGGAGCTCGAGGACGCGCGCAAGCAGGGCTACCTCAAGGCGCGCATCGACGGCGCGCTGGTCGACCTCGAGGGCGGCGTCAAGCTCGCGAAGACCAAGCGCCACACGATCGAGATCGTGGTCGATCGGCTCACCGTCGAAGAGAAGAACAAGCGCCGGCTCGCCGACTCGCTCGAGGCCGCGCTGAGGCTCGCGAACGGCGTGGCGGCGGTGGCGCGAGAGAAGTCGGGGGAGGACTGGCTGTTCAGCCAGAGCGCCGCGTGCGTCGTGTGCGGGCGCTCGTACGAGGAGCTGGCGCCGCGCCTGTTCTCGTTCAACTCGCCCTACGGCGCGTGCCCGACCTGCGACGGCCTCGGCACGAGCCTCGAGATCGACGCCCGGCTCGCGATCCCCGACACCTCGAAGAGCGTGGCCGACGGCGCGATCGTGCCGTGGGGCGGGCTCGACAACGCCTGGTACGGCGGCCAGCTGCGCGCGATCGTCAAGCACCTCAAGCTCGACGCCAAAACGCCGTGGCAAAAGCTGCCGAAGAAGGTGCAGGATGCGCTGCTGAACGGCCTCGGCGACACCAAGCTCCATTACTCGTTCCGCTCCGAGAAGGGCGGACGCTGGGAGTTCGACGGCCGCTTCGAGGGCGTGCTCGCGAACCTCAAGCGCCGCTACACCGACACCCACTCCGAGGCCGTGCGGCGCAAGATCGAGGGCTTCATGGCGATCGCGCCCTGCCCGGTGTGCGACGGTGCGCGGCTCAACCCCGTCGCGCGCGCGGTGACGATCGACGGCGCGAACATCACCGACTGGACGCGCCTCTCCGTCAACGCCGCGTACGAACGCTCGCGCGCGCTGTCGTTCGCGGCCTCGAAGGCGATCATCGCCGAGCCGATCGTCAAGGAGGTCGACGCGCGGCTCGGCTTCCTGGTCGACGTCGGGCTCGGCTACCTGACGCTCGACCGCTCGGCGCAGACGCTCGCCGGCGGCGAGACCCAGCGCATCCGCCTCGCGACCCAGATCGGTTCGCGCCTGACGGGCGTGCTCTACATCCTCGACGAGCCATCGATCGGGCTCCACCCGCGCGACAACGACCGGCTGCTCAAGACGCTGACCTCGTTGCGCGACCTCGGCAACACGGTGATCGTGGTCGAGCACGACCTCGACACCATGCGCCTCGCCGACTGGATCGTGGACCTCGGCCCCGGCGCGGGCCGCCACGGCGGCGAGATCATGGCCGAGGGCACTCCGATCCAGGTCGGGGAGAACCCGAAGTCGGTCACGGGCCAGTATCTGTCGGGGGCGCGCTCGATCCCGGTGCCCGATGCCCGCAGGAAGGGCAACGGCAAGTTCCTCGAGGTGGTGGGCGCGCGCGCCAACAACCTCAAGAACGTGTCGGTCAAGCTTCCGCTCGGCACGTTCACCTGCGTGACCGGCGTGTCGGGCTCGGGCAAGAGCACGCTCGTCAACGAGATCCTGTTCCACGCGCTCGGCCGCGCGCTGATGGGCACAGTCGCACGCCCCGGCGCGCACGACGAGGTGAATGGAATCGAGCACCTCGACAAGGTGATCGACATCGACCAGTCGCCGATCGGGCGTACGCCCCGGTCGAACCCGGCGACCTATACCGGGCTGTTCGCGTTCATCCGCGACCTGTTCGCGCAGCTCCCCGAGTCGAAGATGCGCGGCTACGGTCCCGGGCGCTTCTCGTTCAACGTCAAGGGCGGCCGCTGCGAGGCCTGCGAAGGCGACGGCCTGCGCAAGATCGAGATGCACTTCCTGGCGGACGTGTTCGTGCGCTGCGAGGTGTGCCGCGGCCGGCGCTACAATCGCGAGACGCTCGAGGTGCACTACAAGGGCCGCTCGATCGCCGACGTGCTCGACATGACGGTCGAGGAGGCGCTCGACTTCCTGCACGCGATCCCGACCGTGCGCCGCAAGCTCGAGACGCTGCGCGACGTCGGGCTCGGCTACATCCACCTCGGCCAGTCCGCGACCACGCTGTCGGGCGGCGAGGCGCAGCGCGTCAAGCTCGCGACCGAGCTCTCGCGCGTCGCGACCGGGCGCACCGTGTACCTGCTCGACGAGCCGACCACCGGGCTCCACTTCGAGGATGTGCGCATGCTCCTGAGCGTGCTGCAGCGCCTGGTCGAGCGCGGGAATTCCGTGATCGTGATCGAGCACAACCTCGACGTCATCAAGACCGCCGACCACCTCGTGGACCTCGGTCCCGAGGGTGGCGATGGCGGGGGAACCGTGGTAGCGTCCGGCACGCCCGAGGCCGTTGCGCGCGTGCGCGCGAGCCACACCGGGCGCGCGCTCGTTCCCGTTCTCGCCGATCGGACCCTCGTGGAGACGCGATGAAAGCCCTGGTCAAGAGCCGGCCCGCCCCCGGCGCCGAGATCCTCACCGTTCCCGATCCCACGCCCCAGCCGGACGAGGTCGTCCTCAAGGTCCGGCGGGTCGCGGTCTGCGGTACCGACCTGCACATCTACGGCTGGGATCGCTGGTCTCAGGGGCGGATCAAGCCCCCGTTGATCTTCGGGCACGAGTTCGTGGGCGAGGTGGTCGCGCTCGGCGCACAGGCGGTCACGCCCGGCGCGCACAGCGAAGGCGTCCAGCTCGGCGACCTGGTCGCGGTGGAGACCCACGTCGCCTGCGGCGTCTGCCACCTCTGCCGGCGCGGGTTGATGCACGTGTGCGAGCGGGTGCAGATCCTGGGCGTCGACCGGAGCGGCGCGTACGCCGAGTTCGTGGCGGTGCCCGCGCGCAACTGCTGGAAGATCCCCGCCGGCATGTCGCTCGAGGTCGCCTCGGCGCTCGAGCCGCTCGGCAACGCCGTGCACACCGTGCTGGCGGGGGAGATCGCGGGCTGCTCCGCGCTGGTCACCGGCTGCGGGCCGATCGGCCTGTTCTCGATCGCGGTCGCGCGCGCGTGCGGCGCGGGGCCGATCCTCGCGAGCGACGTGAACCCGTATCGCCTCGACCTCGCGCGGAAGATCGGTGCGGACGTCGTGATCGACGCCTCGAAGGAGGACGTCGCGGAGCGAACACGCGAGGCCACAGGCGGGCGCGGCGCGGACGTCGTGCTCGAGATGTCGGGGCATCCTTCCGCGATCCGGCAGGGCCTCTCGGCCATCCGCAATGCCGGGCGCATGAGCCTCCTGGGGCTCCCCAGCGATCCCTTCGAGCTCGACGTGACCGGCCTCGTGATCTTCAAGGGCGTGACCGTGCAGGGCATCAACGGCCGCCTCATGTTCCAGACCTGGCGCCAGATGGAGGAGTTGCTCACCTCGGGCCGCCTCGACATCCGCCCGGCGCTGACGCACGTGATGGCGATCGAGGACTACGCGCAGGCGATGGAGCAGCTCAAGAGCGGCGCGGCTGGCAAGATCGTGCTCGTGCCCTGGGGCGAGAAGGCCGATGCCGGTGCCCTCTCCGCCGAGCCCGCGCGGCGATGACCTCGTTCTCCGAACTCGAGGCCTCGCTCGCCGAGATCAAAGACGGCGGGCTGTGGAAGGACGAGCGCGTGATCGCCGGTCCGCAGGGCGCCGAGATCTCGCTGGTCGACGGCCGCCGCGTGCTCAACTTCTGCGCGAACAACTATCTCGGCCTCTCGGGCGACCCGCGCGTCGTCGCCGCCGCGCATGCCGCGCTCGACTCGCACGGCTACGGCATGAGCTCGGTGCGCTTCATCTGCGGCACGCAGGACCTTCACAAGCAGCTCGAGCAGACGATCGCAAAGTTCCTCAAGGTCGACGACGCCATCCTCTATGCCGCGTGCTTCGACGCCAACGGCGGCGTGTTCGAGCCGTTGCTCGGAGAGCACGACGCGATCGTTTCCGACGAGCTCAATCACGCCTCCATCATCGACGGCATCCGCCTGTGCAAGGCCGAGCGTTGGCGCTACAAGAATAGTGACCTCGCCGACCTCGAGCGCTGCCTGACCGAGGCGCGCGCCAAGGGGTGCAAGCGTATCCTGATCGCGACCGATGGCGTGTTCTCGATGGACGGCTCGATCGCCGATCTGGCCGGGATCGTCGCCCTCGCGAGACGGTTCGACGCGTGGACGATGGTCGACGACTGCCACGCCACGGGGTTCCTCGGCAAGACCGGCCGCGGCGCGACCGAGCACTGCGGCGTCCTGGGCGAGATCGACATCGTGACCGGCACGCTCGGCAAGGCGCTCGGTGGCGCGATGGGGGGCTTTGTCGCGGGGCGGCGGCCGATCGTCGACCTGATGCGGCAGCGCTCGCGCCCGTACCTGTTCTCGAACACGCTCATGCCCGCGATCGCCGGCGCCTCGCTCGCGGTGTTCGCGCTGCTCGACCAGACGACCGAGCTCAGGGACACGCTGGAGAAGAACACCGCGTGGTTCCGCGCGGCGCTCACGGCGAAGGGCTTCGAGATCAAGCCGGGCATTCACCCAATCGTCCCGATCATGCTCTTCGACGAGAAGAAGACCCACGCGTTCGCCCGCCGATTGCTCGACGAGGGGATCTACGTGATCGGCTTCTCCTACCCGGTCGTGGCGAAGGGGCTAGCGCGCATTCGGGTGCAGGTTTCCGCCGCCCACACGCGGGCGCACCTCGAGCAGGCGGTCGATGCGTTCGCGCGCGTCGGGCACGAACTCGGGGTTCTCGCGCCCACCGCATGAAGGGATCACCCACGCGCCTCGTCGCTCTCCTCGCCGCCCTGGCGACGTGCACCGCGGTGGTCGCCGCAACGACGGATACGCTGCAGGTGGAAGCGCCCCGCCTTTCGACGTTATCCGAGCCCAAGCGGCCGCAGCTCCGGCCACCCTCTGCGCAGATTCTCGACCGCATGCGCCGGTCGACCGACGTGAGGATCGTGCGCCTGACGGGGGAATGGGTGGGCACCGGGAGGGTACAATTCATCGGCTACGCCGATTACAAGGTCGCCTGGACCCGTCCCCTGGCCAACCGGGGTCTCGCTTCGCGGCTGATTCGCCTGCTCGGCCGCGCCGAATCGTTCGATTCAGGGGTCGCGGGTCAGAAGAAGTGCGGCCCCATGCCCGGGCTCGCGGTCCGTTTCTGCGACCCCGAAGGCGAAGTCGATGTGCTCCTCTGCTTCGAGTGCGAGATGCTGTGGATCGCCGCTGGGAACGTACACATGGGTGGGGACTTCGACCGGATGAGGGGCAAGTTCGTCCAGTGGGCAAGGGCCGCCGTACCAAACGACCCGGCCTTCCGGGCGCTCGAACCGCGCTGAGCCGAGACCACCGGAGCGTCCCAATTGCGGGCCCTTGACCCGCATGCTAAGGTGCTGCTGTCGCTTGTGACGATTTTCACCACCTCCCTCGGATCCCGCTGGAGCGCGATGACCACGCTGACCACGCCCTTCCTCGAGTGTCACAAGAGGGCCGGCGCCAAACTCGTTGAGTTCGCCGGGTTTCTGATGCCGATCTCCTACGCCGGCATCCTTGCCGAGCACCTCGCCGTGCGCACCGCGGCGGGAGTGTTCGATGTCTCCCACATGGGCGAGTTCGAGGTCCGCGGCCCCGATGCCGGGCGCTTCGTCGACCACCTCGTGACCAACCGCGTCGCCGCGGTCGACGTCGGCCAGGCGGTCTACACGCCGATGTGCCTGCCCGACGGCGGGATCGTCGACGACCTGCTCGCCTACAAGTTCGAGGACCGCATCATGCTCGTGGTCAACGCCGCGAACATCGAGGGCGACTGGGCGTGGGTGCAGGAGATGGCGCAGGGCTTCGACGTGCGGCTCGAAAACGTGTCCGAGAGCATCGCCCAACTCGCCGTCCAGGGCCCGCGCGCGGCCGAGATCTTCGACGGCCTCGTGCCCGCGGCCGCTCTCGACCTCGGCTACTACCGTTTCACGGGCGCGACCCTGTGGGGCGTGCCCATGGTGTTCTCGCGCACGGGGTACACCGGCGAGGACGGGTTCGAGCTCTACTTTGATGCCACGCAAGGCGAGCGCGTGTGGGACGAGTTGTTCAAGGCGGGCGCGAAGGTCGGGCTGCAGCCGATCGGCCTCGGCGCGCGCGATACCCTCCGCCTCGAGATGGCATTCTGCCTTTACGGCAACGACATCGATCGCACGACCCACCCGCTCGAGGCCTCGCTCGGTTGGACGGTCAAGCTCGACAAGGACGACTTTGTGTCGAAGGCCGCGCTGGTGAAGGCGAAGGCCGACGGCCTCAAGCGCCGGCTGGTCGGGCTCGACATCGCCTCGCCGCGCGTCGCGCGCCAGGGCTGGGAGGTCGTGCTGGACGGCGCCGTGGTCGGCCGCGTGACCAGCGGCAGCTCGTCGCCCTCGCTCGGCCGAAGCATCGCGCTCGCCTACGTCCCGGCGGGGGGCGCCGCGAACGGCACCGCCTACACCGTGCGCTCGGGCTCCGTTGAACTGCCGGCAAAGGTCGTGCCCCGTCCGTTCTACACCCAGGCCTCGCATCGCTGACGTTCTCCGCGAAAGGACTGCCATGACCCCGGAAGGTCTCCGTTACACGAAGGATCACGAGTGGGCCAAGAAGGACGGCGACCTCGTCGTCGTCGGCATCACGCACTACGCGCAGGACCAGCTGGGCGACGTCGTGTTCGTCGAGCTGCCGCCGGTCGGGCGCACGCTCGAAGCCGGCCAGTCGTTCGGCGTGATCGAGGCCGTGAAGACCGTGAGCGATCTCTACGCCCCGCTCGCGGGCGAGATCGTCGAGGTCAACCCGGCGCTCGGCGAGCAGCCGGCGCTGGTCAACCAGGCGCCATACGAGGGCGGCTGGATGGTCAAGATCCGTCCGTCGAACGCGGCGGATCTCGATCACCTGCTCGACGCGAGCGCCTACCAGGCATTGCTGGAGGCGCACCACGCATGAGCTACGTCGGCCGTAGCGCCGCCGAGCGCGAGGCGATGCTCGCCTCCATCGGCGTCGCCCGCTTCGAGGACCTGCTGATCGACGTGCCACCCGCACTGCGCGTCGACGGCGCGCTCGACGTGCCGCCCGCCGCGAGCGAACTCGAGCTGCGCGCCGAGATCGGCGCGATCGCCGCCAAGAACGACGCCGCGCGCGACGTGCCCTCGTTCCTAGGCGGCGGCATGTACGACCACTACATCCCGAGCGCACTGCCGCGGGTCGCGCTGCGCTCGGAGTTCATGACCGCCTATACGCCCTACCAGCCCGAGGTCGCGCAGGGCACGCTGCAGGTGATCTTCGAGTTCCAGAGCATGGTCGCGGAGCTGACGGGGCTCGAGGTCGCGAACGCATCGCTCTATGACGGTGCGTCCGCCGTGGTCGAGGCCGGCTACCTCGCGCGCGCGCAGACCGGCCGCCAGGGTGTCGTCGTGGCCGGCGCGCTCCACCCGCACTACGAGCAGGCGCTCGGCACGTTCCTCGGCAAGGAGCACGTGCACCACGTCGCGCACGATACCGCCACCGGCACGGTCTCGGCCCAGTCGCTGGCCGCGGCGATCGGCCCGGACACCGCGTGCGTCGTGCTGCAGTACCCGAACTTCTTCGGCGCGCTCGAGGACGTGCGTGCGCTCACCGACGCGGCGCACGCCGCGGGCGCGCTCGCGGTCGTCGCCGCCGACCCGATCGCGCTCGCGCTGCTCACGCCGCCGGGCGCGCTCGGCGCGGACCTGTGCGTCGGCGAGGCGCAATCGCTGGGCGCGCCGATCTCCTTTGGCGGACCCGTGTGCGGGTTCTTTGCCGGCAAGAAGGAGTTCGTGCGGCGTTTCCCGGGACGCATCGTCGGGCAGACCGTCGACGGGCAGGGGCGCCGCGGGTTCGTGCTCACGCTCCAGACCCGCGAGCAGCACATCCGCCGCGAGAAGGCGACGTCGAACATCTGTACGAACCAGGGGCTGATCGCACTCATGAACACGATCTACCTCGCGTTGCTCGGCAAGCAGGGCCTGGTCGACGTCGCGACGCTGTGCTTCCAGAAGACACACTACGCGGCGGCGCAGGCGCAGGCGAAGGCCGGCGTCGAGGTCGCGTACTCGGCGCCGTACCTGCGCGAGGTCGCGCTCCGCCTGCCGACGCCTGCGGCGGACGTGATCCGCCGCGGTCGCGAGCACGGCGTGCTGCTGGGCGTCGATGGCGCCGCGTTCGGCGCGGACACCGCGAATCTTCTCCTGGTCGCTGCGACCGAGAAGCGCACCAAGGCCGAGATCGACCGCTGGGCCGACGCCCTCGCCGCCGCGCTCCAGGGAGGCGCGCGATGACGCCCGAAACCGTGTCCCCGAGCGTGCAGGCCGGCGCCTCCCAGGCCCGGCCCGCTCCGGTCACTCCGGTCGTCCCGCCCCCGGGCGCGCTCGCCGGCCTGCCGCCCGCGGCCTCGCCCGTGCTGCCGCCGACGCCGCCCGGCATCGTCGAGCCCTTGCTCTCCGAGTTGTCGGTCCCGGGACATCGCGGCGTGCGCCTGCCGGCATGCGACGTGCCCGTGACGACGCTTTCCGACGCGCTGCCGGCGTGGGCGATCCGCGCCACACCCGCCGCGCTGCCCGAGATGTCCGAGCCCGAGGTGATCCGACATTTCACGCGCCTGTCGACGCTCAATCACCACCTCGACAAGGGCATCTACCCGCTCGGCTCGTGCACCATGAAGCACAACCCCAAGATCAACGACGAACTGGCCTTCCTGCCGGGCATGGCCGGGGCACATCCGTTCGCGCCGGTCGAGAGCGTGCAGGGGGCGCTCGAGATCATCCATCGGCTCGAGGGCCTGCTCGCCGCGATCACCGGCTTCGACGCGGTCACGCTCATGCCGGCGGCGGGCGCGCAGGGCGAGTTCACGGGCATGCTGCTCGTGCGTGCCTACTTCGCCGCGCGCGGCGAGACCCGGCGCACGAAGGTCCTCGTCCCCGACTCGGCGCACGGCACGAACCCGGCGTCGGTGCACGCAGTGGGTTGGAGCGTGGTCGAGCTCAAGTCGAAGGAGGGCCACCTCGACCTCGAGGTGCTCAAGGCCGCGCTCGGGCCCGACGTCGCCGCGGTGATGGTCACCCAGCCTTCGACGCTCGGCATGTTCGAGCCCCAGATCCAGGAGGCGGCCGACCTGATCCATGCCGCGGGCGCGCAGCTCTATCTCGACGGCGCGAACTTCAACGCGCTGGTCGGGCTCGTCCAGCCGGGCAAGGTCTTCGACCTCATGCACCTCAACCTGCACAAGACGTTCTCCACGCCGCACGGCGGCGGGGGACCGGGCGCCGGGCCGGTCGCGGTCGGGGCGCACTTGGAGCCGTACCTGCCGGGGCCGCGTGTCCTCGCGGCCAAGGACGGCACGTTCACGCTCGAGCCGGCACGGCCCACGAGCGTCGGGCGCGTGCACACGTTCCTCGGCAACTTCGGGGTGCTGGTGCGCGCGTACGCGTACATCCGCTCACTCGGACCCGACGGTCTCGCCGAGATCAGCCACGAGGCGATCCTCAACGCGAACTACCTGATGCGCAAGCTGCAGGGCGCGTACGACCTGCCGTTCGATCGGCCGTGCATGCACGAGTTCGTGCTCTCGGGGAAAAGCCTTCGCAAGTTCGGCGTGCGCACGACGGACGTGGCGAAGCGCCTGCTCGACTTCGGCGTGCATGCGCCGACGGTGTACTTCCCGCTGATCGTCGAGGAGGCGATCATGATCGAGCCCACCGAGACCGAGACGCTCCGCACCCTCGACCTGTTCGCCGCCGTGATGCTGCGCATCGCCGAGGAGGCGTGCACCGACGCCTCGATCGTCACCGGCGCGCCGTGGACGACGCCGGTCTCCCGGCTCGACGAGGGCCGCGCCGCGCGGGAATTGCGGCTCACCTGGAAGGCGTCGTAAGCGATCCGGGCGCGCTCGCCTGGTCGGTGCGGCCGGGGCGGGGACGCCCGCAGGCGGCCCGACTCGGGCTCGTGCTGTGGCTCCTGGTCAGCGTGCTGATCGCGCGTTTCGGGCCGCCGGGCATGGCGCTCGTGCTGGTCGCGCTCGGGATCTACCTGGTGGGCCCGCTGTGGGTGCCTGCCGTGTATCGCGTGGACGATGCGGGCGTGATGCGGCGCACGCCGTTCGGCGAGCGCGTGTTCGCGTGGGAGACACTCGGCGAGTACGGCGTGCGCGTCGGCGAGCGCTCGGCGTGGATCGCGCTCAAGGGCCGCGGCACCGCGCGCTTCCTGCCCCCGGTGCTCCTCCTGTGGGAGGCGGGCGAAGGCGCGGAATTTCGCGGACGGCTCGCCGCGGCGCTCGCGGCGCGGCTCGGCGCGCCGGCAAAGGGGGAGCGCTCGTGAGCGATCCCGA
>JBKJJJ010000185.1:0-5099 GCA_046598045.1 Candidatus Eiseniibacteriota bacterium | reverse complement strand
TCGATCCTGCGCCAGGAGGGCCTCGCCACGAATCGCCCCGCGCACGCGATGAAGTGCGCCGACGGCACGATCGTCGAGGTGTTCGAGTGGGAGTCGGCGGAGGCGATCGCGGCCGCGCACAAGAACCCGGCCGTGCTCGCGATGTGGGGCCGCTTCAACGAGGTGTGCGACATCGTCAAGCTCGTCGACCTGCCGGAGAGCCAGCAGATGTTCGCGGGGTTCACGCCGCTCGAGCTTTAGCCCACCCCACGGCCCCGTGCGCTGAATCGGCGTAACGCGTTGCGGCGCAATGCGGGGATCCCAACTCGCATGCCACGTGGCATGCGAGTTGAGTGGCCTCCTACCCCCGCGGGGCTTGCTCGGCGCCGCCCGCCGCGAGCGCCTCCGCGATCCGCCGCGCCAGCCCGGTGAGCGACGGATCCCGCGCGCCCATCACGATCACCAGATCGCCCGGCCGCGCCTCCGTCGCCAGCGCGGCGACCAGCTCCTCGCGCGATGCGGCGAACGCGGCCCGCGCGCCCACGCCGCGCGCCGCGATGTCGGCCACGATGTCGGCGGAGGAGAAGTCCTTCTTGGTCGTCCCGCCCGCGTAGAACACCTCGAGCCACCACACGCGGTCCTCGGGCCCGAGCGCGCGCGCGAACGAGTCGACGAAGTCCGGGCGCAGGAAACGGGTCGGCCCATAGCCGTGCGGCTGGTAGACCGCGAGCACGCGCCCGCCGGTGCCCGCGAGTCGTCGGCGGGCCGTGGCGAGCCCGGCCTCGAGCTTCGCGGGGTTGTGTGCGAAGTCGTCGATCACCTCGACGCCGTTCGCGACGCCGATGGTCTGAAAGCGCCGGCCCACGCCGCGGAACGCCGCGAGCGGCGCGACCGACTCCGCGAGCGGCACGCCCATGACGCCCGCGATCGCCAGGGCGGCGAGCGCGTTCTCGACGTTGTGGCGGCCGGGTACGGGGAGCATGAAAGGCGTGCCGCGCACGACGAACGACGAAGCGCGCGGGCCGAGCTCGAGCGACCCGTCGTCCGGGCGCACGTGCGCGGCCGCGCCGAAGCCGAAAAACACGACCGGCAGGCGGCGAGCGCGCGCGGCGGCGACGACAGGCGCGAGGTTGTCGCCCTCGCCGACGACGAGTGCCTCGCGCGTGCGCGAGGCGAAGGTCTCGAACATCGCGAGCACCTCGGACTCGGCCTTGTGGTCGCGTTGGAGATTGAGCACCACGGCGATCGCCGGCTCGTAGCGCACGAGCGAGCCGTCGCTCTCGTCGGCCTCGATCACGAGCAGCTCCCCACCGCGCCAGGCGTTGCCCCACAGGCCCTCGGCGCGCAGCCCCTCGAGGTCGCCGCCCGTGATCACGGACGGGTCGCGCCCGGAGCCACGCAGCAGTTCGAACGCCATCGCGACCACGGTCGACTTGCCGCTCGTTCCGGAGACGCCGATCGTGCGGTGCATCGCCACGAACTGCGCGAGCAATTCCGAGCGGTGGAGGATCGGGAGTCCGCGCTCCTTCGCGACGCGCACGTCGGGCACGCTGTCCTCGACCGCGGTCGAGACCACGAGCGCGGCGCAGCCCGGCGCGGCGGGGCCGGATCCGTCCTGCGGATGGAGCGCGATGCCGAGGCGCGTCAATTGTGCGCGCGCGTCTTCGCGGCCGCCCTGGTCGAACGAACGGTCGCTGCCCGAGGCGTGGCCGCCGAGCATGACCTGGAATTGCGCCAGGGCGCTCATGCCGCTGCCGCCGATGCCTGCGTAATGGAAGATGCCTTCGCCCTTCGGATCGGGGGGTGCCATGCGGGGCACTGTGCCACAGGTACGCCTGCGGGCGCGAGCGGGTGGAAACGAGAACGGGGCCGGCCTCGCGCAGAGACCGGCCCCGAGCGGGATGTTCGCAGCCTGGAGCTACTGCAGGATCACCGTCCGCGTGTACTTCTGCCCGTCCACCGCGAGCACGGCGAAATAGGTGCCGACCGCGAGCCCGCGGCCTGCGAACGACACGCGGTGCGCGCCGGCTTCCTTGACCCCGGAGTCGACCGTGGCGATCAGGCGGCCCGACACGTTGTACAGGCGCAGCGAGATCGGCGCCGTGCGCGGCAGCGAGTACTCGAGGGTGGTGCCGCCGTGCGACGGGTTCGGCATCGCGCCGGCGAACGCGACCGCGCCGGTCTCGACGACGGCCGGGCGCACGGACGCGAGATCCATGGCGCGCGCGGCGGCATTGAGCAGGCTCGGCCGGTACTGCGGCGTGAGCGCCTGCATGCGGGCATGCTGGCCGACGGAGAAGTTCGTCATGCAGATGTCGTAGCTGTAGTCCATGTAGTTGCTGATCGGGTCGAGACCGGGCGCCGGGCAGGTGTCGCGCTGCAGGCTGCACTGGCCGCCCGTGTAGGCCGACGCCTCGTACGGCGTGTCGTCGACATAGTCGCCGGGCGCGGTGCAGCCGCCCTGGAACGTGTGGTAGAGGCCGAGGTAGTGGCCGATCTCGTGCGTCAGCGTCTCGCCTTCGTTGTAGGCCGTGAGGTAGCCGCCCGGCACCGAGCCATAGTGGAACACGACGCCGTGGTGCCAGTCGCCTTCGGGATACGAGTTCGGGAAGTAAGACCAGCCGAGCAGGCTCTGGCCGGGGCTGCACGTGTAGATGTTCAGGCGGTGGGGGATGTCGACCGCGAGCGTCTGCTTGGCGAGCTTCTCGTTGCGCGTTCCGGGCGTCATGCCGAACCACTTGCTGTTGCCCGTGCGGTCCGTCGAGGCGAGGACGAAGCTGAAGCCCGCGCTCGCATACTCGGTGTTGATGGTCTGGATCTGGGCCGCGATCTGGCTGTCGGGGATGTTGCCCTCGCCCGTGGTCGGATTGTAGATCACGTGGAACGCGACCTTGATCTGGCCGCCGGCCTGGGTGTGGCTCTGCTTGAGCCACGAGTTGACCGCGGCGGACAGGGCCGAGGCCTCGGCCAGATCGGGCTCGGGCGTGGCGCAGGCGCGGCCGCCGCCGGCGTTGTCCTCCGTCATCTGCCGGGGCGGGGTCTGGGCCTGGGATGTACCGGAGAAGACGCTCGCGACAAGGAGAGACGAAGCCAGCACGGCCGAGAGCGGCAGGAGCCGAAACTTCATGGGTGCCTCCACGGGGATGGTTCGGGCAAGCCATGGCCCCGGCGGGGAAGGCGCGTTGGAGGCCGCCGTCCCGGAACGCCCGGCCGTGACAGGGGAACGAGTTTGGCAGGTTCGGGGCGGGTCGGCCAGCCGAAAGAGTGAGAAGTCGTCGAGCGCGCGGACCCGGCCCTGATACAGTCCCTCGATCTCAGCTCCGGCGGGCCGGACGCACGAGGAAGCTCGAGATCAGGAGCGCGATGCCCACGAATGCCGGCATGAGGCCGACCGACCAGGTCCGGCCGCTGTCCTCGATGATCCACAGGAACAGCCCGAGTCCGACGCCCGCGAACAGCGTGACGATCCCGCCGATCATGAGGCCCTGCGAGAGCCGGCGCGCGGAGAAGTCGGGATCCGCGATGACCTCGGCGGCGTCGGCGAATTCGCCCAGGGCGGGCATGGGCGGCAGCTTCGACGGGTCGATGCCGGCCTGGATGGCCGCGATCCGTTCTCGCTGTGCGTTCTCGATCAGGCGGCTCTGGCTCATCGTCTTGACGATGCCGGCGGTGATGCCCCCGACGATGCCGAGGATCGGGAGGGAGAAGATCATGATCGGGATCAGCGATTCGGAGAAGTCTCCGAGCAGGTGCATGGTGGTCTCCTTCGGGAGTGGGGCATGGGGGCCGCGAGCGACCCGGGTCGGTCGGGGGGCTTCCCCGTTCGCTCCCTTGGACCGGCGGGGGGCCGGCCCCGGTTTCAGGAAATGTTCCGTTGTGGCGCGAAGATTGGGTACGGGGCAAGCCGCCACTACGGGACAACGAGTTACGCCATCCATTTCCCCCCAAATCGGGCCATACCCAATCTTCAGCGCACAACCGAAATGTTCCGCGGGCGGGGCCAGAGAAAGGTGAAACCGGATGTGGGCGGACCGCCGTCTCACGGGGTGATGGACGCCCTCGAGGAGAGCGCCTGCGTCGCCCGGGCCCAGGCTGGCGATACCGTCGCCTTCCGCGCGCTCGTCGATCGCCACCGGGAGCGGGCGTACGCGCTCGCGCTGCGGTTGACCGGCGCGCCGGCGGACGCCGAGGAGGTGGCGCAGGACGCGTTCGTGCGCGCCTGGCGAGCCCTCCCCGCGTTCCGGGGCGAGGCCGCGTTCGGCACCTGGCTCCACCGGATCGTCTCGCGGCTTGCGCTCGACCGCCGGGAGCGGCTCGTCCAGCGCGCACGGCGCGAGACTCAGGCGGCCGACACGCCCGAGATCGTGGACCTGGCGGACGACGCGGCGAGCGGCCGCGACGCCGGTCCGCGCCTCGCGCGGTTGCTGGACCGGCTTCCCGAGCGCGCGCGCGCCGCCGTCGTGCTCTACTATTACGAGGATCGCTCCGTGGCCGAGGTGGCCCGGATGCTCGCGGTGCCCGAGGGCACCATCAAGACCCTGCTGTCGAGGGCTCGCGCCACGATGCGCGAGGCGTGGACCCGCGAGGAGGCTCGCCCAAGATGAACCCGACCCGGCCCATCGACGACGACGCGCTCGATCCGGCGCTGGCCGCGCTCTGGCGCGCGGCCGATGCGGAGACGCACGCGCCCGCTGGGTTCGACCAGCGCCTGTTCGCGCGCCTCGAGCGCGAGGCGCCGGTGCGCGCCATTGCCGTCGATCCGGGCCTCGTCGCGTGGGCGCTGCCCGCGCTTCCGTTCTGGGTGCGCGCCGCGGGCGAGCGCCACGTCGCGCTCGCGCTCCTGGCCGCCGGCACGATCGTGGCGTGGCCGGCGTGGTGGGCGCTCGGTGCGGCGTACACGGCCGTGGGCGGCACGACGCTCGCCCACGCGCTCGAACAACTGTTCGCGCCCACGACCAAGCTGCTGCTCGCGCCGCTCGCCGTACCCCGCGTCGCGCTCATGGTCTCGGTGTGCCTCGCGCCCGCGCTGGCGTGGGCCTCGTTCGAGATCCCGCGCGCCGCGGAGCGCTGGGCGCGCCGCGTGGCGTTCGGCCGCGCCGCGCGCGTTCGCGTGCGTTGAG
>JBKJJJ010000120.1:0-14255 GCA_046598045.1 Candidatus Eiseniibacteriota bacterium | reverse complement strand
GTGCGATCGCCGTGCAATTGCTCGAGCTCGGGGTACGCGCCCGGGTCTTGCGTGCCGCGATTGAACAATGTGAGTTCGTGGCCGCGCGCGCGCGCCGCGTCGACCACCGCGCGCCCGAGGAACTTCGTGCCGCCGAGCACCAGGATACGCATCGGGTCAGCCTCCTTCCGAAAAGAGGTTCAGGGCCACAGCCGGGTCACCGTCCACGTGCCGCCGGTCGCACGTTCGTATCGAATGCGGTCATGGAAGCGGTGCGGCCGGCCCACCCAGAAGTCGATCGCCTGCGGCCACACACGGTAGCCGCCCCAGTCGATCGGACGCCTGGGGCGCTCGGGCTGGGAGGCGGTGGCGCGCTTGAGCGCGTCGTAGGCTTCGTCCATCTCCTCGCGTGTCGGCACGGCCCGGCTCTGGCGGGACACGGCAGCCGCGAGGCGGCTGTCGCGTGTGCGCGTCGCCCAGTAGGCGTCGTTCTCGGCCGCGGAGAGGCGCGTCACCGCGCCCTCGATCCGCACCTGCCGCTCGAGCGCCGGCCAGTGGAACGCGAGCGCGGCGCGCGGGTTCTCGGCCAGCTCGGACGCCTTCCGACTCTGGTAGCTGGTGTAGAACGTGAACCCGCCCGTCTCGTCGATGCCCTTGAACAGCACCCAGCGCAGGGACGGCACGCCCGCTGCGTTCGCGGTCGCGAGCGCCATCGCGTCGGGCATCGGGACCTTCTTCGCGACCGCATGTGCGTACCACGCGCGGAACGCGGCGAGGGGATCGGGACCGAGGTCCTCAGGCGAGAGCGGGTGGTCCTTCATGCGCCGAGCCTCCCGCGCAGGTCCTTCGCGCGCGCGCGACTGACCGGCACCTCCGTGCGCGCCGCGTCGTCGAGCCGGAGCCGGTAGGTGCCGGCGAAGGCCGCGTGCAGCGACTTCGCGTGGTCCAGGTTGACGATCGCGCCCCGGTGCACGCGCTGGAAGCGCGCGGGGTCGAGCCGCTCCTCGAGCTGGTCGAGCGTGAAATTCACGTAGTGGCGGTCGTTCGTGGTCGCCGCGAACACGAGCTTGTCCTCGGCGCCGAACCACAGGATCTCGTCCGCGCGCAGGATGAGCTGGCGCGCGCCGCTCCTCACGGTGAAGCGGTCGAGCCGCGCGGCGCCCGCCGGCCCGCCCGCCCGCAGGTGCTCGACCTCGGCGAGCATCTGCGCCAGCCGGGCGGCGAGCTCGGCCGGCTGTGCGAGGTCTTTGCGCGCGCGCTCGAGCGCGGCGGCGAGGCGCTCCGCGCGAAACGGCTTGAGCAGGTAGTCGACGGCGTTCGCCTCGAACGCGCGCACCGCATAGTGGTCGAACGCGGTCACGAACACGACCAGCGGGCGCGGCTCGGGCAGGCTCTCGAGCAGCGCGAACCCGTCCTCGTCGTGCATCTGGATGTCGAGCAGGAGCACGTCGGGACGGAGTGCGGCGACGGCCGCGCGCCCCTCGGGCACGGAGCCGGCCTCGCCGACGATCTCAGCCCCGCCGACCTCGCCCAGCAGGCGGCGCGTGCGCGCGCGGGCGAGCGGCTCGTCGTCGACGATCAGGACACGCAGCGGGGCGGGGGCGGTCATGCCGGGAGCATACCCGCGCCGGGCGCGCGATGCTACCAGGCGAGCGAGACGCCCGCCACGATCAGCCGCCGGCCGAAGTACGAGTCCTCGCTCCGGCGCTCCGCGTAGTCCGCGCTGTAGGAATAGCGCAGCGTGTTGTGGCGATTGAGCACGTTCATCGCCTCGACGTACGCCACGCACACACTGCTCGCCTTGAGGCCGCCGACGGCGGGCAGCGAGAACAGGTGCGTCGCGCGCAGGTCGACGCGCGAGAACGCGGGCAGGCGTCCCGAGTTGTTCTCGCCGTAGACCGGCCGCCAGATGCCGCGCGCGCCGTCATAGGTGCGGCCGACCACGGGCTTGTAGGGCGCGCCCGAACTTGCGGTCACGCGCGTCCCGAGCGTCCATGACCCGGCGACTCTGTACTGCGCAACCAGTGTCCCCGAGTGGCGCACACCGTAGGTCGCGACCACCGCGCGCGGATCGTCGAGTTCGAGGCGCTTCGAGTCGAGGTAGCCGTACGACAGCCAGCCGCCCAGGTCGCGGTGCGAGGCCTTGAGGAACACGTCGACGCCGCGGGCGAACCCGTGCCCGCCGTTCGCGTAGTACGCCTGCGCGTCGTTTGTCACCAGGCGGCGATAGCTCTTGTGGTAGACCTCGACACGCGCGTTCTTCTCGCCGTCGAGCCACTCGTAGCCCGCAATCGCGTGGTCGGCCTCGAGCGGAACGAGGTTCGGGTTGCCGTACACGGGATCGAGGTACGCCGGGTCGGGCGACTGGTGGTAGCGCCCGCCCGCGACGCGCAACGTGTGCTGCGGCGCGATGCGCCACGCGAGCGCGCCGCGCGGGTCGGCGGTCCACCCGCCGGCGCGCGCGAGCCGGTCGACGCGGCCGCCGAGCGTGGCGTACACCGGGCCCGCCACGTGGAACTTGTCCTCGAGGTACGCGCCCGGCGCGGTGACGCGCGCGCGTGTGTCGAGCGACTTCGTGGGCGCGCCCGGCTCGTAGTCGGTCGAGTCGGCGGGGGAGATCGCGGCGCGGTCACTGCCGTTGTGCGCGATGCGCGCGCCGAACGAGAGCTCGTGCGCGGCCGACGCCGCCCACACGGCGTCGGCCTGCGTGGCCCAGCCGGTCTCTCGGGTGTCGCCGCCGAACGCGCCGTACGACCAGTGCGATCGCCAGTCCTGCCACGAGGCAATGCCGGTGAGCGCGATCTTCCGCGCGACCAGCTGGTCGACCTGCACGACGCCGTAGTGGTTGCGCGCGCGCTCGGCGAACGTGCCCTCGAAGTTGAGCGTGGGCGAGACCACGCCGACACGGTCACTCGATCCGAGGTAGGTCGCGGTCACGCGGCCCGTCGGCGCGTACTTGAGGATCGCCTTGAGCGCGCCATGGTCGCTCGACGGGTCCTCGGGGTAGTCGCGCGACGTGCCGTACAGCTTGTGCAGGAGCGTGGTGGACGAGAGGCCGCCCGCGCCCACGATGGACAGCCGGTCGGGCACGAGCGCCCAGCTCGATGACAGGCTCGCGCCCGCCAGGTTCGCGCCCACCGATACCGTGCGAGTGTTCATCGGGTCCTGGGTCTCGATGTCGAGCACGCCCGAGAGCACGCCGCCGTACTTCGACGAAAATCCGCCGCTCGAAAAGAACGCGCTCTTGAGCATGTAGCTGTCGAAGCTCGCGAACAGTCCGCCCGACGCGCCCTCGTAATGATAGGGGTGGCCGATGTCGCCGCCGTCGAGGCGGATCAGCGTCTCGCGCGGGTCGCCGCCACGCACGTACACCGCCGCGCCCTCGTTCGGGGCGTCGATCCCGGGCAGCGCGCGCAGCGACTGGAAGACGTCGGCCGCGCCGCCGGGCGTGGTGTACACGTCCATGCGGCTGACCACCGCGCCCTCGCTCCTGCCGGACTTGCCGAACGACGACGTGCGCACGGTCACTTCGTCGAGCGCGACCGGTTCGTCCTTGAGCGTGAGGAGGAGCGGGGCGAGGCCTCCACGCGCCGTGAACAGCGCGCGCGCCTTGAGGTAGCCGACCTGCTGCGCGATCAACTCGGCCGGCCCCTCGGGCAGCGGGATCGTGAAGCGGCCCTCGGCGTCGGTCGCCACGCCGCGACGCACTGCCGGCGCCTGGACGGTCGCGTAGGCGACCGGTGCGCCCGCGGCATCGCGCACCACGCCCGAGACCGCCACGTCGGCGGCACGGGCGGCGCCGGCCGTGGCGCCGAGGCCGCAGAACAGCGCGGCGGCGAGGACGATCGGGCGCAGGGCGCGCACTACGAGTTCGCCTTCGCTCCGGCGGGGGGCATCCGCTTCTCGACCTCGGGCAGCAGCGAGTGCAGCACCCAGCCGTTCTCGGGATTCGCGGTGAGCGCCTTCTGGTAGTAGGCGCGCGCGCCCTTGAGGTCGCCGGCCTTGACGGCCGCGCGCCCGGCCCACACGTACGCGTCGTCCCTGCCCCAGTCGGGCGCGGAGGGATCGGTCGAGGTCTCGGCCGCGAACAGCGCCTGTGCCTTGTCGAGCGTCTTGAGCGCCGGGCCGGCCCCGCCTCCGATGAAACCGGGCTTGTAGAGCGTGTTGATGCCATCGAGCAGCCGCACGCGCGGGTTGTTCGGCGCGAGGTCGAGCGCGTGGGCCATGTCCGCGCCCATCTGCATGCCGAGCCGCATCGCCTGCCCCGGATCGAACTGGATCGCGAGGCCCTGCAGCCCGCAGCGCAACGCGAGCGCCTCGGCGAACTTCGGATCGAGCTCGTACGCCTGGCCGGCGCGCGCGATGCCCTCGGTGACCCACCGCTTCCCCATCGCCTTCTTGTCGTCGGCCATGAAGTAGGGAGACACGCGCCAGTCGCAGACGGCGACCCAGTAATGGAGCAGAGCGTTCTTCGGTTCGGCGGTGGAGAGCGCGTCGAACTGGCCGCGCGCGGCGAGGATGCCGTCGGCACTGCCCCGGTTGACCGCGGCCTGGAGCGCCTTCTTGGCGGCGGCGACCTGTGCGGCGTCGGCCGCGTGCGCCGGGCGGGCTTGGGAGGTGAGGCTGAACACGAGCGCGAGCGCGCCCAACAGGAGCAGGAGACGACAGGGACGCATGGGAACTCCTCGGGTCAGGGTGGGGTGAGGGGGAGCGTGATGACGATGCGGGTGCCGCCGCCTGCGGGCGTCTCGATCACGAGCGCATCCGGAATGCCGGAAGCGCGCAGCCGCTCGCGCAACGCGTGGAGACCGAAGCCGCGGCCGCCCGGCTCGCGGGGTGCGGCGACGACGTCCTTTGACATGCCGGGGCCGTCGTCTTCGACCGTGAGCTTGAGGGTCGATCCGGCGCGCGCGGCCCCGATCCGGATCGTCCCGCCCGAGGCGCGCGGGGCGATGCCGTGACGCACCGCGTTCTCGACCACGGGCTGGAGCAGCAGGCTCGGCACGAGGACGCGCTCGAGCCCGGGCTCGACCGCGACCACGACCCGGAGGCGCTCGCCGAAGCGCGCGCGCTCGATGTCGAGGTAGGCGGTGGCGAACGCGACCTCCTCGGACAGCGGCGCGGTCTCGCGCTCGGATGCGGAGAGCGCGTAGCGGAACACCTCGGCCAGGCGCGTGGTCATCTCCTCGGCGGCGCGCGGGTCCGACGGGATGAGCGAGGCGATCGCATTCAGCGTGTTGAACAGGAAGTGGGGCTCGATCTGCGCCTTGAGCGCGCGCAGCTCGGCCTGCGCCAGTTCGGCGCGCATAGCCTCGACTGCGCGGGCGCGGGCGATCGATTCGCGGTAGAAGTGCGACGCGTACGCGATCCCGCCGATCAGGAACGAGAACAGGAGCGCGTACATGCCGGTAAGCGCGAGCGAACGCGTCGTCCCCAGGAATCCGGGCAGGAATGTCTTGTGGATGATGAACGCCGCCAGGTACGACGCCGCAACGGAGACTGCCGCGAACAGCGCGATCTCGAGCGCCAGCGGCGGTCGGCCGGCGGCCGGCGCATCGCGCCGCAACGCGGGCAGCGCGAGATGGGTCAGCGCCACCATCGCGAGGCGGATCGTGAGCGCGAACACGAGCGAGATCTCGTACGACAGCACGTAGGTCTCGCGCGCGCCGCCGTACATCGTGCCGAAGAACACCGCGAACGGGATCGCCCACAGCGGCGTCTGCCACACCGCGTCGAACAGGCTGCGGCCGAACGAGCGCGGGGAACGGCCCGGGCTCATCGCGGGGCTCCGAGCGCGGGCAGCGCAACGGGCTCGGTCCGCGCGGGGTCCGGGTCGGTCGGGCTGAGCACGCGCATGACCAGCAGCGTCATGTCGTCCTGCGGCTCCTCGCCGTTCAGGAACTGCGCGAGCGCGCCCATGATCGAGTCGGTGGACTCGCGCGCGCTCTGGCCGGCCGGCAGCGCCGCGGCGAGGTCGACGAGGCGATCGTCGCCGTACATTTCCTGGTGGGCATCCATGGCCTCGCTCAGCCCGTCGGTGTACATCACGACGCGGTCGCCGGGCGCGAGCGCGACCCGGCCCTCCTCGAACGGTACGAGGTCGAAGCTGCCGACCATCGGGCCGCCCTTCTCCAGCAGCTCGCGCGTGCCGTTCGCCCGCACCAGCACCGGGTGGTTGTGGCCCGCGTTGACGTACGACATCGTCATCGTCGCCTCGTCCATGCGCGCGAGGAACATGGTGGCGAACTGGCCGTTCGCCACACCCTGGCAGAGCAGCGAGTTGACGTTCGAGACCATCGCGCCCACCGACGTGGCGATCGGCGCCTGCGTGCGCAGCGACGCCTGCAGCATCGAGCCCAGCAGCGCGGCCGGCACGCCCTTGCCCGAGACATCCGCGACGCAGATCAGGAACGCGCGGTCGCCCGCGGGCACGACGTCGTAGAAGTCGCCGGAGACCTGCTTCGAGGACACGTTGAGCGCGTGCACCTCGACGCCGGGCCGCGACGGGAACTGCGAGAGGAGGAACGAGCGCTGGATGCGGCGCGCGAGGTTCAGCTCTTCCTCGGAGCGCGCGCGCAAGAGCGCGTCCTGGTAGAAGTGGTAGGCGTAGGACACGCCGATGAACAGGGCCGCAAACAGGAGCGTGAACAGGCCGATGACCGCGAACTGCCGCACGCTGCCCAGGAATCCCGGGAGGATCGTGAAGTGGATGATCGTCGCGGCGATGAGCGAGGCCGCGATCGCGGTCGCGGCGTAAGTCGCGACGTCGACCACGATCGCGTTCGCGCGCGTCGTGGCGAATGCCGCGTCCTTGCGGCCGCGCAGCGCCGGAATCAGGAACCAGTGCACCGCCCAGCTCGCGAGCGAGTTGCAGTAGGTGAACACGAGCGAGACGAGGTAGATGCCGCGGAACGCGGCCCACGTGCCGCCCATCAGGACACCGAAGAAGATCGCGAACGGGATGGCATAGAACACCCCGCGCCACAGGATCTTGACGAGCGAGGCAAATGGCGTGTCGGGGCGCGCTTTGCGTGCCATGGGTCGATGACCTCCGGGCGTGTTCATGGATCGAAATTACGGCGAGGGAGAACGGCAGGATACGCGTTGCCCGACGAATGGTCGATTCCGGCGGATGAACGGCCCCCGGCGGGTGTGAAACGTTGACCTGCACGATCACCGACACGAACGCGGCCTCCTGCGGTGTGACCTCCCGGGTGAGCGTCCAAAGGGGTCGGGAACGGCCGATAATCGCGCTTGAGCCCCGCCCCCGACGGGTCTATCCTGACTCGCCGCCGGACAATGTGACTCCAGCCCTCCTCCCCCACGGCAACGAGGCCTCCCCGCCTCCCGCTTTTCGTTCCATGGATCGGATCCTCGATATTTCGCGTTGCCCTGCTGGAGGAACCCATGAAGAATTTATGGCCTGCGCTCGTGCTCGTCGCGCTGGGCGCCGTCCTGGCGACATCGCCGGCGCGCGCGCAGTCGTGTTCGATCGGTGGACACAATGAGACCAGCGAGAACTTCGCAGCGGGCGGAGGCTGGGCGACCGCGAACATGTCGCCGGGCACGGTCCCGGGCGGACTCAGCGGCACGCACCTCATGATCAGCGAGGTGGCCGTTCGCGGCGCCGGGACCGGCGCCGGGTCCGATTCGAGCGAGTACGTCGAGATCTACAATCCGACCGGAAAGCCGGTCTCCCTCGATGACAAGTACATCAGCGACGACATCGGCTATTTCAGGATCGTCAACGGACCCTATCCTGCGGCGAACGTCTCCGATTTCGCGCTCAGGTTCCCGTCGGGGCTGTCTCTGCTTCCGGGCAGGACGCTGGTGCTGTGCGTGACCAAGGCGGGCTTCGCGGGCAGCGGCGCGACGCCGGGGCCGGCCCAGTACTTCCTCGAGATGAAGGATTCCAACGCGAATCCCAGCGACGACATGACGGTCATCACGACCGGCAGTTCGTTCCCCGTGATCGGCGGCGTGCTCACGAACGCGAGCACCACGAACGGGGAGTGGATCGTCCTGTTCTGCTGGAACGGAACCTCCGACCGCGTCTGTGACATCGACTACGCGAGCTGGGGCGCGAACTCGGCGTCGAACCCGAAGATGGACAAGTCGGGCGTCTCGATCGACGGGCCCGACGCGGGCGCAGTTCCTTCCGCCTACAACGCCGACACGGCCGCAGGGGCGCAGACCAACCTGGGCACCGCGGCGCTGGTCAAGCCGAACACCTACCAGCGCTTCAGCACCGAGGTCAGCGAGGCCACGCTCGGCGGGAACGGCTGCCTCGGGCAGGTCGTGGTCAGCGCCGTCAACTGGGTGCCGGTGCCGAGTCCGACCGGGGGCACGAACATCCGCTTCCACATCCGCTGGCAGAACCCGGACAACGACGCGCCGTCGAGCCAGATCAACGGGTCGATCTCGTCGCAGGACTTCGGCGTGTTCCTGCCGGACTACGGTCTGATCGGACAGTTCAACGTGCCGCCGCTCCAGCCCTCGAGCTTCTTCGACGTGTTCTTCGAGGTGCCGCTCGCGCAGCTCCCGCCCGCGCCGCAGAAGATCTTCCCGGGTAGCGGCGGCGGAGCGGGCCTGACGACCGCTTCGTACGGCACGAACCCGAAGACCAACTTCGACTGTCCGCCCGACACCAACTGGGCCGGCAATGTCGACATCCAGTGGACGGGACCGGGACAGGGCGGCCAGGTCAACAAGCACTACGGCGACCTGCGGACCTGCGCCGGAGGCGCGCCCTCGTACATTCACTTCCGGCCGAGCAACTGCACCGCGCCGATGCCGTGGACGGTGAGCGGCGTCTGCCCGGGCTTCACGGTCACGCTGGTCAACGAGGACTTCTCGCCGGCGCCGAACCCGGTGCCGGTCGGCTGGTCCGGGTGGATCCGGGTCTCGGCTGCGGCCTCGGTGCCGTCCGGCACGAGCTGCTGCTTCAGCCTCACGTTCCTCTGTAACGGCGGCGCCAGCACGATCGACATCTGCTCGACCGCCTGCGACTGCCAGGTGCACCCGCCGACGCTGAGCAACGTCGACTGGACGACGGCCGGAGGGGTGGTCACGTTCCACCAGCACTGGACGAACGCGAGTCCCACGAGCCCGTCGGACCCGGTGAGCGGCAACATGAGCTCGCAGCGGTTCGGCGTGTTCCTGCCGAACTACGGGCCGATCGGGCACTTCGACGTGCCGGCGATCGCTCCATCGAGTTTCTTCGACGTCTTCTTCGACGTCCCGCTCGCGAATCTGCCGCCGAATCCGACCGTGACCGTTCCGGGTGGGAACCCGGCCGCCGGCACGCCGTGCTATTTCGAGGGTCACTGGCACGGCAACGTCGACGTGAGTTGGAGCGGCCCCGGGGGAACGGGGACCGTCAACAAGCACTTCGGTGAGATGCCCGTGTGCCCCGGCTCGGCGGCGACGACGTTGTTCGTCGAGACCTCGTGCGCGAGCGCGCTCGGCGCGAGCTGGAGCATCACGGGCCTGTGCCCGGGCTTCAGCGCCACGCTGCTCAACACCGACAACACGCCGGCGCCGAACCCGGTTCCACCCGGCTGGATCGGGCTGATCGCGGTCTCGGCGGCCCCGGGGACGCCGATCGGCACGACCTGCTGCTTCTCGGTGAACTTCGTGTGCGACGGCGTCACGGGCGTGATCGACGTGTGCGCGAAGGCATGCGCATGCACCCGGCCGCAGCCCACGCTCAGCGGGCTCGACTGGACGCTCGTCGGGAGCGCGGTGCGCTTCCACATGCGCTGGAACAATCCGTCGTCGGCCGGCGACACCGACCCGATCTCCGGGCAGATGAACTCGCAGCGGTTCGGCGCGTTCGCTCCCACTTTCGGTTCGATCGGCCAGTTCAACGTGCCGCCGCTTCAGCCCTCGAGTTTCTTCGACGTGTTCTTCGAGGTGCCGCTCAGCGCGTTGCCGCCCCAGCCGCAGAAGCTGCTGCCCGGGGGCGGGCCGAATGCCCTCGCGCCGAAGGGTTCGGTGACCGAGTCGCAGTGTCCGCCGGACACGAGCTGGTCCGGCAACGTGGACATCAACTGGGCCGGACCGGGAGGCGTTGGCCAGGTGAATCGTCACTTCACCGACCTGCTCGTCAACCCGGGCGTCGGGTCCAGCCATATCCACACGCTCATCTTCTGCAACAGCCCGCTGGGCGCGTCGTGGTCGATCGCGGGGCTTTGCCCGGGGTGGAGCGCAACGTTGCTCAACGAGGACTTCACCCCGGCGCCGAACCCGGTGCCGCCGAACTGGACCGGCTGGATCAGCGTCGCGGCGACTGCGAGCGTGCTCCCGGGCACGTCCTGCTGCTTCACGGTCACGTTCGTCTGCGACGGCCAGGCGGGGGTCATCGATGTCTGCGCCGAGGCCTGCTCCTGGGCCGTGAGCACCGACGTCGTGCCCAATCCGCAGGGGCTGAAGTTCGGAATCCTGCGTACGGCGCCGAACCCGAGCTCGGGCGACATGTCGATCGCCTTCGTGGTTCCGAAGAGCGACCACCTGCTCGTCGGGATCTACGATCTCGCCGGCCGGCGTGTGCGCACGCTGTTCGCGGGATCGGCGGAGGCCGGCGTGAAGTCGCTGCGCTGGGACGGCCGCGGGGACAGCGGCGTTCGACTGTCGTCCGGCGCGTACTTCGTGAGGCTGGATGACGGCACGCAACAGACGACCCGGAAGCTGTTGTTGACGCGTTAGTCGGGTCGTCGGTCGTCGTTCGGCAGGAAATCGGGCCCCGGGGGAGCAATCCTCGGGGCCCGTTGTATTGGGTTGTGCGCTGAAGATTGGGTATGGCCCGATTTGGGCGGACATGGATGCCGTAACTCGTTGTCCTGTCGTGGCGGCTTGCCCCGTACCCAATCTTCGCGCCACAACGGTTGTCTTGGGGCGGATCGGTCCCTGCCATGTTGTACTCTCCGCCATGCCCCTGATCGAATCCGAAGAACTCCGCGCGTCGCGCCGCGCGATCACAGGCGCTCCGCACGCTGGCACGATCCGCGCGTACTTCCCCTTCTGGGACACGCAGTACCGCCCGTTCCTGATCGCGGCCGTGAACGCGTTTCCCGAGGACCACCTCGATTACAAGCCGCGCCCCGAGATGCTCACCGCGCGCGAAATGATCGTCCACATCGCCGAGACCGAGCGCGGCTGGATCCACAACGTGGCCGGCGGAGGCACGTACGAGGAATGGGTCGAGCCCGCGGACGATCCCGCCCAGGGTTGGCGGCTGGTGGTCGACGCTCCCGATCGCGCGAGCCTGCTCGCGCGTCTCGAGGAGTGGCACCGCCCGACCCAGCGCTGGCTCGACCAGCCGGAGGGCGAGCTCGCGCGCGTGGTCACGCGCCGGACCGAGGACGGCGTGGAGCGCCGCTATACGTTGCACTGGATCCTCGGCCGCGTTCAGGAGCACGAGATCCACCATCGCGCGATGCTCAACCTCTATCTGCGATTGCTCGGAATCGAACCGCCTTCGATTTGAACCGGGGTGAGGAACGTCCGCTCCTCGCGGCGAATGAAGCGGCCCTCGTGCGCCGCGCGAAAGTTCGCCGCGCCCTGCTCGTCGGCGCGGATCCGCGCGCGGTAGGTTTCGTAGGCAGCGAGGCTGTCGAACGAGATCAGCCCGAACGCCACGTCGTTCGTGCCCTCGTGCGGCATCCAGTAGCCCACGAGCGCGCCGCCGCAACGCGGAATGATCGCGAGCCAGCGCCGCGCATAGTCCTCGAACGCGTCGCGCGCCTGGGGGTCGATCTCGTAGCGGATGAACACGGTGAGGCTCATGGTCGGCTCCTGTCGTCGGGGTGAACGGGCGTGCGCAATCGCATCACCATTGCGCATTCGGCTTCACGAAAGCTTCGACGACGGACGAAGCATGGGCGGTCCCGGCGGGGTATGGTGAACGCATGATTTCACGCCATCGATTGGCCGAGGTCGCCGCCCTGCTCGGGAATCCCGCGCGCGCGGGCATGGTGACCGCGTTGTGGGACGGCAGCGCGCGCCCGGCCGGGGAGCTGGCGCGCCTCGCCGGCGTCGCGCCCGCGACCGCGAGCGCGCACCTCGCGAAGCTGGTCGCAGGCGGCGTGCTGCGCGTCGAACCCCGGGGGCGGCACCGCTACTATCGCCTCGCCGGGCCGCCCGTCGCCGACGCGCTCGAAGCGCTCGCGCTCGTGCCCGCGCCGCCGGCCGCCCGCGCCGGCGCCACGGCGCCCGCGCCCGCGCCGGCGCTCCAGCGCGCCCGCCTCTGCTACGACCATCTCGCGGGGCAACTCGGGGTCGCGGTCAGCGACGGGCTGATCTCCCGCCGCCTGCTCGTGCTCGCGAGCGGCGCGTATGCGCTCCCGCCTGCGGGACGGCGCTGGTTCGAGCGGCTGGGCATCGAGGTGGGGGCGCTCGAGCGGGGTCGGCGTCCGCTGCTGCGCGGTTGCATCGACTGGACGGAGCGGCGGGAACATCTCGGGGGTGCGCTCGGCGCCGCGCTCGCGACGCATCTGCTCGATAGCGACTGGCTGAGGCGGGAGCGAGGGGCTCGCACGCTGCTCGTCACCACCGCCGGGCGGCGGGAGCTCGCGCGCCTGCTCGGCCTGCGGTTGTACTAAGCCTGGACGTATCCCCGGCGAATCGCGTAGCGGACGAGGCCGGCGGTCTCGTGGATGTCGAGTTTGGCGACGAGGCGACGGCGGTGGGTCTCGACGGTCTTGACGCTGATGCCGAGCTCGGCGGCGATCTCCTTGGTCGATTGCCCCTCGGCGATCAATTGCAGGACCTGCCGTTCGCGGGCGCTCAGCGGCTCCTTCATCACCGCCTCGTTCGCGCGGAACGACTGCAGCACGTCGCGAGAGACGCCTTCGCTCAGGTAGAGCGCCCCGCGGGACACCTCGCGGATCGCCTGGACGAGGTCGGCCGCCGAGCGCGTCTTCAGCACGTAGCCGTTGACGCCGGCATAGAGTGCGTCGAGCACGTACTGCTCCTCGGTATAGTTCGTGAGGATGATCGTCTTCGTGTCCGGCGAGAGCTTCGCGATCTCGCGCGCCGCATTGAGGCCATTGAGGAGCGGCATGGCCAGGTCGAGGACCGCCACGTCGGGACGGTGGTGCTCGGTCAGCTTGACCGCCTGTCGGCCATCGCTCGCCGCACCGACCACCTCGAACTCCTCCTTCTCCAGGAGACTCCGCAGGCCCTCGGTGAAAATCGGATGGTCATCGGCAATCAGGACGCGCAGGGACATGGTCAGGCCTCCAGCGGAATCTGCATGAGCAACTCGGCGCCCTTGCCGGGCGCGGACACGATCTGGAGCGTTCCGCGGAGGGAGTCGAGCCGCTCGCGGATGCCGACGAGGCCGAGGCCCCGGTCGCCGTCGATCGCGATCGCCGTCGCGGGGTCGAACCCGACGCCGTCGTCGATGACCGAGCAAGTGATCAGTTTCGGCTTCCGGACCACGCGCACGGTGATGTGTTTCGCATGGGCGTGCTTGATCGCGTTGTTCAGCGCTTCCTGGACCATGCGATAGAGCGCGGTCTCCACCGCCGGCGGGAGTCGCTCCTGCGGCGATCCTTCGACCGCGATGGGCACGCCGGCCCGGTGCGAGACGCCCTTCGCGAGGAAGTCGAGCGCCGGGAGCAGCCCGAGGTCGTCGAGGATCGTCGGCCGCAATTCGTGAGCCAGGCGCCGCAGTTGCTGATCGACTTCGCCCAGGAGTTGGCGGATCTGGGACAGCTTCTCGCTGCCACGCGGGGACATGTCCCGACCCAGCTCTTCGATGGCGAGGTGGGTCGAGGCGAGCAGCCCGCCGGCCTCCTCGTGCAGGGCGTGCGCGATGCGCTTCGCCTCGCCCTCGATGCGATCGTTCATGTGGCGCAGCGCGGCAATCGCCTCGCGGTATGAGCGGTGGCTCATCTCGAACGGCATCAGGCTTTCGACAAAGAACTCCTCGGCGCGCACGATTAACGGGGGTGCGCCATTGGTGACCGGCGGAGCGGGGATAACCTCCTTGATCGCCATGTGATGGAGCGCGGCAATGCCGAGCACGCCCGTACCGGCGGTCAGGGCCTGGCGGCCCAGCTCGTACGCCCTCTGCAACGCCGCCTCGCCCGGGTCCGCGAGATAGTCGCGGAGGGACTGGACGTACTTGCGCTGCAACTCATTCAGGACCTGACTCATACGCCGCCTCTCGGGTGTGTCTCAGCCCATCGATCTTGTCCCCAGCTCATGTTCGCCACTTGCGTGCAGTCACGGTCGTGCCCTTGCCGATTTCCGAGATGACGTCCACCTGG
>JBKJJJ010000051.1:0-13830 GCA_046598045.1 Candidatus Eiseniibacteriota bacterium | reverse complement strand
CTGTCGCCGTTCCGGGAGGGCCACGCTCGCGAGGTCGCGCCGCCGCCGTGCACGGTCGTGATCTTCGGGGCCACGGGGGACCTCGCGCACCGCAAACTCGCGCCCGCGCTCTACACGCTCAAGCACGAGGGCATGCTGCCCGGCCGCTTCGCGATCGTCGGCTTCGCCCGCAGCGCGTTCACCGACGAGGGGTTCGCCGCCGATCTCAAGGCGAGTGTCGGGGAACACGCGCGCGCGCCGCTCGAGCCCGGCGCGTGGGATGCCTTCGCGAAGGGGATCCGCTACATCACCGGCGAGTTCGGCGACGCTGCCGGGTTCGCGCGGCTCAAGACCGTGCTCGAGGAGATCGACAAGGAGCACGGCACCGCGGGCAACCGGCTGTTCTACTTCGCGACGCCGCCGTCGTTCTACCCGGTGCTGTTCCAGAACCTCGCCGCGGCCGGGCTGCTCGACGAGGAGAAGGGCGGCTTCGCGCGCGTGATCGTCGAGAAGCCGTTCGGCCGCGATCTCGCGAGCGCGAAGGCGCTCAATGCCGAGGCGCTCAAGGTCGCGGACGAGGAACAGATCTTCCGCATCGACCATTACCTCGGCAAGGAGACCGTGCAGAACATCCTCGTGTTCCGCTTCGGCAACGCGATCTTCGAGCCGCTGTGGAACCACAAGTACGTCGACCACGTGCAGATCACCGTGGGCGAGGCGATCGGCGTCGAGGGCCGCGGCAAGTTCTACGAGGAGGCGGGCACCCTGCGCGACATCGTGCAGAACCACATGATGCAGCTGCTCGCACTCACCGCGATGGAGCCGCCCGTGTCGTTCGCCGCCGACGCCGTGCGCGACGAGAAGGTGAAGGTCCTGCGCGCCATGCCCGTGTTCACGCCGCGCGAAGTGGGCGAGCGCGTCGTGCGCGGCCAGTACGGGCCGGGTTCCGTCGGAGGCGAGGACGTCATCGGCTACCGCGCCGAGACGGGCGTCGCGCCCGACTCGGGCACCGAGACGTTCGCCGCGATCAAGTTCGAGATCGACAACTGGCGCTGGGCGGGCGTGCCGTTCTACGTGCGCGCCGGCAAGCGCCTGCCCAAGCGCGTGACCGAGATCGCCGTGCAGTTCCGGGGCGTGCCGCACGCGATCTTCGGCGGCGCCGGGCAGGGCCCGGGGGACCCGAATGTGCTCGCCCTCAGGATCCAGCCCGAGGAGGGCATCTCGCTCAAGTTCGGCGCGAAGGTCCCGGGCGCCCGCCTGTCGATCGAGCCCGTCAAGATGGACTTCCTCTACGGCAGCTCGTTCGGCGCGGAGCCGCCCGAGGCTTACGAGCGCCTGCTGCTCGACGCCCTGCTCGGCGACTCGACGCTGTTCATCCGCCGCGACGAGGTCGAGGCGGCGTGGGGTCTCGTGAGCGCGATCCACCAGGCGTGGGCCGACGCCCCGCCGCCCGCGTTCCCGAACTACGAAGCCGGCGCCTGGGGCCCCGAGGCCGCGACCTCCCTGCTCGAGCGCGACGGCCGCGAGTGGCGGCGCCCGTGATCGCCGATCCGCAGGGCAGGGAGATCCTGGGCGGGGGTGGCACGCTGACGGTCGACGTCAAGTCGATCGGTCGCGAGCTGCGCCGCCTGTGGGACGAGACCGCCGAGGCCGGCCAGGAGCCAGGCGCGGCGAGCCGTCCTGTGGTCACGCGCGCCTGCACGCGCAACCTGATCGCGATCGCGTCCAACGCGGAGGAGGCCGAGCGCGCGACGCGCCTCCTCGCCGCGGTCGCCGGCATGCACCCGACGCGCGCGTTCGTGATCGAGGCCAGCGCCGAGGGCGATCCCGCGCGGCTCGAGGCTCACCTGACGGCGCTGTGCGCGATCCGCGGCGCGGGACGGCACGTGTGCTGCGAGCAGATCGCGCTGACGGTCGGCCCGCAGGCGCGCCGCCGCGCCGCGGGCACGATCGTGCCGCTGCTCGTGCCCGACCTGCCCGTGTTCGTATGGGTGCTCGGCGCGCCACACTGGGACGACGAGCTCCTGTCGCGCGTGCTCGATGTCGCCGATCGCCTCGTGATCGACACGCGCGGCGCCGCCGACCCGGTCGCGCTGCTCGCGGACCTCGCCGGGCAGGAGCGCACCGACCGCTGGTCGCCCGGCGACTTCGAGTGGTCGCGCCTGGCGCCGTGGCGCGAGGCGGTGGCGGGGCTGTTCGACCAGCCCGCAACGGCCGCGCTCCCGGCATCCCTCGAGCGCGTGGTCGTGCGCTACGGCGCGGGCGGGCCCGCCGTGGGCGCTGCACTGCTCGCCGGCTGGATGCTCGACCGCATCGCGGTGGCGCGCGAGCGCGCCGCCACGGGCCTCTCCGTCAAGGCCGAGGACGGCGACGGCGGGGGCGAAGATGCGCCGGCGTCCGCCGTGCTCGAGGCGGTGGCGGGCGTTCCCGCCGGCGAGGTGTGCGGTGTCGAGTTGACCGCGCGCGTGCCCAGGGCGCGCTGCGAAGTCGTCGCCGCCGAGGGCGAGCTGGCGCTGAATGCATGCGTCGACCTGCCGGGCTCCTGCGCCCTGCCGTCGCGCCACCCGTGGACGCGCGCGACCGATGAGACTTTACTGGAGGACCAGCTCGATACGCCCGGTGCCTGGCCTGTTTACGAGCGCGCGCTGGCGAACGCCGCGACCCTGCTCGCAGGCTCCGCCCCGGACTGAGCACGGAGGCTTTCATGGATTTCGAGCAGTTCTACCTGTCGTGCCTGTCGCACGCCTCCTACCTGATCGGGGACGAGGGCGAGGCCGTGGTGGTCGACCCGCAGCGCGACGTCGATCTCTACCTCGAGGCCGCGCGCGCGAAGGGCCTGACGATCCGCTACGTGCTCGAGACCCATCTCCATGCCGACTTCGTGTCCGGGCACCAGGAGCTGGCTGCGCGCACGGGCGCGACCATCGTGCTCTCGGCGCGCGCGGGCGCGACGTTCCCGCACCGCGCGGTGAAGGACGGCGACGTGCTCGAGCTCGGCCGCGGGAAGATCATCGTGCTCGAGACGCCGGGGCACACGCCCGAGGGCGTGTCCTACCTCGTGACCGCTCCGGGGGAGACCGCGCGCATCCTGACCGGCGACACGCTGTTCGTCGGCGATGTCGGCCGTCCCGACCTCGTGACCTCGAAGGGTTACACCGCCGAGGACATGGCGGGCATGCTGTACGATTCGCTGCACGGCAAGTTACTCACGTTGCCCGATGAGACGACCGTCTGGCCGGCGCACGGCGCGGGCTCGGCGTGCGGCAGGAACATCGGCCGGAAGCTGCACACCACGATCGGCGAGCAGCGCCGCTTCAACTCGAACCTCAAGCCGATGTCGCGCGCGGCGTTCATCTCGCAGGTCACGACCGACCTCGCGCCCGCGCCCGAGTACTTCGGCTTCGACGCCGAGACCAATCGCGTGGGCGCGGCTCCGCTCTCCGAGTTGCCGGCGCTCGAACCGCTCCCGCCGGACGCGGTCGCGAAATTGCAGGAGACCGGGGCGCAGGTGCTCGACGTGCGGGACGGCATCGAGTTCAGCGCGGGACACATTCCCGGTGCGCTCAACGTCGGACTGGTCGGACAGTTCGCCCCCTCGGCGGGCGCGATCATCCCGCACGGAACGCCGCTCGTGCTGGTCGCCGACGATCTCGAGGCAGTCCAGGAGGCGCGCCTGCGCCTCGCGCGCGTCGGCCTCGAGGACGTCCAAGGCTATCTCGAAGGCGGCCTCGCGGAGTGGGCGCGGGCGGGCCGCGCGATCGCGTCGTTCGAGAGCGTCACGCCGCGGGAACTCGCCGAGCGCCTCGCCCAGGCGGGCCCGGCGCCGGTCGTGTTCGACGTGCGGCGTCCGGGCGAATATGAGGACGGGCATGTGCCCGGCGCGCGCTCGGTCCCGCTCGGCCCGAACATCGACGCCTCGGATGTGCCCGCGGACGTGCCGCTCGCCGTGCTCTGCCAGGGCGGCTACCGTTCCGCGATCGCGACGGGCCTGCTCGCGAAGTCGCACAAGGGCCCGATCTGGAACGTGCTCGGCGGCACCGGCGCCTGGCGGGAAGCCGGCCTGCCGATCGAGCAGGGGACTGCCCCGCCCCGTTGACCGCGGCGGGGGCGGGGTCCATGATCGCTCCCCTATGGACCGACCGACGCCCCACCTCGTGATTGCCGAAGACCCCGCAGCCATCGCCGAAGCCGGTGCGCGCGTGTGGGTTGATTGCGTCCGCCACGCGCTCGCCGCTCGCGGCGCGTTTCATGTCGCGCTCTCGGGCGGCAACACGCCGCGCGAGCTCCACCGCGCCGTCACCCGCCAGGCCGACCTCGACTTCGCGTGGCACCGGACCCACGTCTACTGGAGCGACGAGCGCGCGGTCCCACCGGACGATCCGGCGAGCAACTACGCGATGGCCGAGGAGTCTCTGCTCTCGGGTGTGCCGCTCGGCCCGTCGCAAGTCCACAGGATGCCGGCCGACGCCGACGACCTCGAGGCCGCCGCGCGCGCCTACGCCGCGACGCTCGCGCACGAACTGGCGCCGCCGGAACACGCGCCGCCCGTGCTGGATCTGATCTGGCTCGGGCTCGGCGAGGACGGGCACACCGCGTCGCTGTTCCCGCAGTCGTCCGCACTCCACGTGCGCGATCGCTGGGTCGCCTCCGTGACCGACGCCCCCAAGGCCCCGCCGCGCCGCCTGACGTTCACGCTGCCGGTGCTCGACGCCGCGCGCCGCATCGTCTTCATGGTGACGGGCCGGGAGAAGGCCGACATCGTGCGCGACATGCTCGAGGGCCCGTTCGATCCCCAGCACCTGCCCGCGCAGGGCGTGCGCCCCGCGCCGGGGCGGCTGCTCTTCCTGCTCGATGAGGCGGCCGCATCGAAGCTGACACGGGCAAGGGCGGCGGCTCAGTAGGGAAGATTCAGGATCGCAGTCACCTACCTTGACAGTCATACGTCAGTGACGTAGTCTCGAGTCGTGTTCACCTTCGTCGAGACGCCCCTCTTCACGAAGCTGGTCGGGGCCCACTTCACCGATCAGGAGTACACGGCACTTCAGCTCGCCCTGGTGGCGCACCCGGACCTGGGCGACGTCATTCCTGGTTCTGGCGGAGTGAGGAAGTTGCGCTGGGGGAGTCGAGGTCGCGGGAAGCGCGGGGGCGTCCGGGTGATCTACTTCGTTCGCAACTCGCAGGGCGTGATCTGGATGCTGACCATCTACGCGAAGAACGTCTCTGAAAACATCCCGACCAAGGTCCTCAGGCAAATCCGTGAGGAGATCGAAGATGCTTAAACACGAGCGCAACATCGGACAGGAGATCCTGACGGGTCTCAGGCAGCTCAAGCGCGGGGAACTCGGCCGCGTCGTTACCCTGCCGCCGATCTCCAAGATTCGAGCGCGCACCCGTCTGTCACAAGTCGACTTCGCGCGGCTGTTGTGCGTCTCCGTACGCACGTTGCAGGAATGGGAGCAGGGGCGACGCCTGCCATCGGGACCGGCACGCATGCTCCTCTTAATCGCCTACAAGAATCCGAGACTGCTCCTGGAAGCCGCGGCCTAGTAACCCAGGATCAGCATCGCGTCCCCGAACTCCTCCGCGAGATAACCCTCCGCCTCCGCATGCGCCCACGCGAGCGACAAGAGCGTGCGCGGCGCGAACGCCGTGAGCAGCTCGAAGTGGCTCGATCCCGCCTCGTGGAGCCCGCTCAGGATTCCGTCGACCACCACCCGCTCGTGCCCCGGCCCGATCTTGAGCGAGGTCACGCCGCACGCCGGGACGAGCCGCCCGCCGAACGCCCGGGCGTTGCCCTCGAGCGCGCGCGCGGTCGAGGTGCCGATCGCGACCACGCGCCCGCCGCGTTTCCGCGCAGCATCGACCGCGGCCACGGTGTTCGCGGGGATCTCGCTGCGCTCGGGCAGCGGCAACGCGCGGTCGATCGCTGCGTCACCCGTGGACGAGAGCCCCGCCGCATGCGTGACGCTCGCGAGCGCGACACCCCGCGCCCTGAGCCGCGCGAGCGCGCGCCAATCGAGTGGCCGCGCCGCCGAGGGCGTCTCGACCGACCATGGCCGCCCGCCGAACGCGGTCTGGGCATCCCACAGGTCGAGCCCGCGCGCGAGGTGGCTGTACTGCACCGGGGCGCCGTGGCGGTAGAGCAGAGGCCACAGCGCGTCGCCTGCGCGGTCGAACTCGAGGCGCACCAGCCGCCGGGAGAGCGTCGACAGCGCGCGGACCCGCGCGGTGAGGTCGTCGCCGAAGTGCAGCGTCGAGCCCGCGGCGACGCGTGGCGGCGCGGGACGATCCTCCGTGCGCGTCCGCCAGTCGCCCGCACCGAACAGCACCGCGGCCCACGCCTGCTCCCCGGCGATCGGTACCGCCAGACGCACCTCGATCGCCGTGCCGTCGTCGGTGCGAGCCGCCAGCGAGGCGGGCAGCGTGGCCGCGTCGTTGACCACCACGAGGTCGCCCGCCCGGAACTGCTCCGCGAGCGCGTCGACCCCGAGGTCGCGGACGGCCCACGCGCGCGGGTCGACCCGCACGAGGCGGGCGGTGCGCGCGACGTTGCGGGGCAGGTCGGCGGCGATCACTTCGCGATCTGCGCCGTCGCAGGAACGGCGTCCGCCAGCTTGAGGCGTGCGCCGCTGGGCCAGTCTTGGGAACGCTCGATCAAGCGCACGAACCGCCGCGCGACCTCGGTCGGGTCCTGCAACTCCGAGCGGTCGGCGTCCGGGACGGCTTCGGCGTGGAGGTCGGTGTCCATGTCGCCCGGGTCGACCGAGAGGAAGCGCACCCCGAACGGCGACATCTCGGCCGCCCAGATGCGCGCCAGGTGGTCGAGGCCGGCCTTGGAGACGCCATACGCGCCCCAGGTCGGGTAGGCCTCGACCGAGGCGTCCGAGGTCACGTGGACCACGAGTCCCTCGCCTGCGAGCGCCATGGGCCCGAGCAGGGCCTTCGTGAGGCGGAACGGCGCGACCAGGTTGACCGCGAGCGCGCGTTCGAGATCCTCGCAGTCCGTGTCCGCCAGCGCGGCGAGCGGGGAGACGCCGAGCGCGCTCGCGGCGTGAATCACGATGTCGACCCGGCCGAGCAGCGCCTGCGCGGCCCCGGCGAGCGGGTAGATCGCGTTCTTGTCCCCGATGTCGAACGCGAGCGCGTGGGCCTCGCCGCCTTGCTCCCGGATCTCCCGCGCCGCCTGCTCCAGCGCCTCGGCCCCGCGGGCAACCAGCGTCAGCCTGGCGCCATGCGCGGCGAGTTCGCTCGCGAGCGCGCGTCCGAGGCCCTTGCTCGCGCCGGTGATCAGGACTCCCTTGTCTTGCCAGTTCATCGTCGTCCCCCCAAGGCGCTTGGCCGGGGGACCCGTGTCCCCACGCCCTCGCGCACGGGGATACGATGCGCCGCCGTGCCCACAAATGGGAGTCATTGCTACCGTATTGGCGGAATGCTACCGTCGTGGCATGAACGATGACGCGTTGCTCGCCGGGCGCCTCGGCGCCAATCTTGTCCAGTTGCGCGAAGCGCGCGGCCTGACGCAGGAACAGATCGCGAAGCTCGCGGGCGTGCCCCGCGCCACGTGGGGGAACCTCGAGTCCGGCGCCGCGAACCCGACGCTCGCCGTGCTCCACCGCGTCGCGACCGCGCTCCAGGTCCCGCTCGAGGAGCTGATCGCGAACCCGCGCGCCGCGTGCGAGCGTTACCCCGCGGGCTCGCTGCCCGAGCGCGAGCGCGGCATCGGGGTGCGCGTGCGCAAGCTGCTGCCCGATCCCATTCCCGGCATGGAGATCGACCGCATGGAGTTCAAGCCGGGCGCCCGCATGACCGGCATCCCGCACACGCCGGGCACGCGCGAGTACCTGATGTGCGAGGAGGGCAGGATCGAGCTGGTCGCGGCCGGGGAGCGCTGGGTGCTCGATGCCGGCGACGTGGTCGCGTTCCGCGGCGACCAGAAGCACAGCTACGCGAACCCGGGTAGAGCGAAGGCGGTGGGGTACTCGGTGGTGGTGATCGCGCGGGTGTAGCGGGACCCGGTCGCCCTGGGCATGACGGGCCGCCGGCGTCGATCGCTCGCTAGTGGATCGAGAACTTGACCGGCACCGCCTGCCAGACCGCGACGGGATGACCGGAGAGGGTTGCGGGCTTCCACAGCCACTGTCGGACGGCGGCGACGGCCGCAGCATCGAGCAGGGGCACCGACTGGACGATCCTCGTGTCGATGACACGGCCGCGCTCGTCGATCAAGACCTGCACGACGACGGTGCCCTGGACGTTCTGCTCCCGGGCCTCGGCCGGGTAGGCTGGCGGGACCTTGGAAATCGCCTCCGGCGGGTAGCCGTCGGGCGGTTCCAAGACTTGCTGTTCGGGTGCTGGCGCAACGACGGCGTGGCCTGGCCCCGTGCACCGGGCGTTCAGGGTCCGCCACACCTCGTCGAACCCGCTGACCATGAACAGCATCCGCTTCGCGGTGCCGCCTGACACGTTTGGTGGGAGCTGGAGTTCGAGACGCTGTGCTGCCACGAGCAGCGATCCGAGTCCTCGGGCGTCCGGCGCGAACAGCGCGCAGGTGTCGGGCGCAAGCGTCCATGTCCCCGGCAACCAGTCCTTGCCGTCGATCCGGAGGATGACGGGCCGTCGCTCACGCGTAACGCCCGGAGCGAGCAGGAACGAGTCCGCGACCACGATCGCCTCGAGTTCCCCCTTGCGGCAGCGCCAGACGAGCTGTGCCCGGTGGCCCATGCGCCGCGTTTCCTCGAGAGCAAATGCCACGGTCGTCGAATCCGCTCCCGGCCCGGAGCCGGCTGCGAGCGCATGCCAGAGGGTCGCGGGTTCGGCGACCTTCGTTTCTGCGCGGACAGGCGCACTGAGCACTACGAGTCCGAGGCCGAGCGCGAACCACCAACCTGCCCCGGGGCAGGTTGCGCACTTGCGCCGGCGCAAGTTCAGGAGCTCGCGAGCCATGCGGTCACCCGTTCCACCACGCTCTCCGCCGTGAACCCGAAGTGCTTCGCGAGTTCCGCCGCCGGCGCCGACGCGCCGTAGTGGTCGATCCCCAGGTGCAGCGCCCGCCGCTCGTCGGTGACCGCGCCCCACGCGGCCGTCCGCCCGGCCTCGATCGTCACGATGGCCGAGCCCGGCGCGAGCACAGAGTCCCGCCACGCCGCATCCTGCGCGAGGAACCGCTCCACGCACGGCATCGAGACCACGCGCGCCGGATGCCCGGCTGCCGTCAGCAGGCGCGCGGACTCCAAAGCCAGTCCCACCTCCGACCCGGTCGCGAGCAAGGTCACAACCTGCCCCGGGGCAGGTACGACGACATACCCGCCGCGCGCGATCGCGGCGGCATCCACGCCCGCAGGGCGGGGGAGGAGGGGCAGCTTCTGCCGCGAGAGCGCGAGCGCCGTCGGCCCGTGCGTGCGCCGCAGCGCCGCCGCCCAGGCGATCGCGGTCTCCGGCCCGTCCGCCGGCCGCCAGAGCTCGAGGTTCGGGATCAGGCGCAACGACCACAGTTGCTCGATCGGCTGGTGCGTCGGGCCGTCCTCGCCGAGGAAGATCGAGTCGTGGGTGAACACGTACACCGCCTGCTTGTGCATCAGCGCGGCGAGGCGGATCGGTGGCCGCATGTACTCCGAGAAGATCAGGAACGTCGAGCCCATCGGGATGAAGCGCCCGTCGAGCGTGATGCCGTTCATGATCGAACCCATGCCATGCTCGCGGATGCCGAAGTGGAACACGCGCCCGGCGTACGAGCCGCGTTCCACCGAGCCCGCGCCCTTGATCGAGGTCTTGGTCGAGGGGTCGAGGTCGGCCGAGCCGCCGACCAGGCAGGGGACGAGCTTCGCGGCCTCCTGCAGCACCTTCGAGCCCAGCACGCGCGTCGCGTCGACCACGCCGTCGACGGACGCCAGCAGCCGGGCTTCGAGATCCTCGGGCAGGCGGCGCAGCGTCGCGTCGTCCCAGGCGGACGCGAGCGCCGGGTTCGCGGCGCGCCACGCCGCAAACGTCGCCTGCCAGGCCTCGTACGCCGGGCGATTGCGCGCGGCCGACTCGAGCCAGTGTGCGCGTGCCTCCTCGGGCACGAAGAACGTCGGCGTGAGCGGCCAGCCGAGCGCCTCCTTCGTGGCCCTCACCTCGTCGGCTCCGAGTGGGGCGCCGTGCGCCTCGGCGGTATCGTGCGCGTGGGGCGCGCCGTTCGCGATGTGCGTGCGGGCGAGGATGAGCGACGGGCGGCCGGTCTCTGCGATGGCGGCGTGCAGGGCGGCCTCGATCGCGGCATGGTCGTGGCCGTCGATCCGCTGCACGTGCCAGTGATACGCGGCGAAGCGCGCGGCGACGTCCTCGGTGAACGCGAGCGCGGTGTCGCCCTCGATCGTGATGTGGTTGTCGTCGTAAAGGAGCGTCATGTTGCCGAGCCCGAGATGGCCGGCCAGCGACGCGGCCTCGGACGCAACCCCTTCCATCAGGTCGCCGTCCGAGCAGATGCCGAACACGCGGCCGGTCACGATGCTCGCGGCGGGCGTGTCGTAGCGCGCGGCGGCCATCTTCGCGGCGAGGGCGAGGCCGATCGCGTTGCCGACGCCCTGGCCGAGCGGCCCGGTCGTGGTCTCGACGCCGGCCGTGTGGCCGACCTCAGGGTGGCCCGGCGTCTTCGAGCCCCACTGGCGGAACTGCTTCAAGTCCTCGAGCGCGAGGTCGTAGCCCGTGAGGTGGAGGAGGCCGTAGAGCAGCATCGAGCCGTGGCCCGCCGAGAGCACGAAGCGGTCGCGGCCCGGCCACGCCGGGTCGGCCGGCCAGTGCCGCAGGAATTTCGTCCACAGCACGTAGGCCATGTCGGCCTGCCCCATGGGGGACCCGGGGTGGCCCGACTGTGCCGCCTCGACCGCGTCCACGGCGAGCATCTTGAGCGTGTTGACCGAGAGCGTGGTCAGGTCCGAACCGGCGCGGGTGGCGCTCATCGGGGTGCGTCCTTTCGGGAGGTCAGGTGACGGGGCCCGCGTGGCGTGAAGCCAGGAGCGCAGCGCCGAGCAGGGCCGTGCGTTCGTTCAGGACGAGCCGGACCGGCGTGCGTTCGAGCAGCGACGACAGGCGGCCCTTGGAGCGGAAGGCGGCGAGGAAGCGACCGTCCTCGAAGCGTGCGCGCATCTTGGGCGCGATGCCGCCGGCGATGTAGACGCCGCCGGTGGCCATGTACTGGAGTGCGAGGTTGCCCGCCTCGGCGCCGTAGATCGACACGAACAGGTCGAGCGCGCGCGTCGCGATCGCGGCCTTGCCGTCGGCCTCGGCGATCGCGGCGTGCGGGTCGCCATCGGCGCGCGCGTCGGCGAGCCAGTCGGGCTCGCTCTCACGGCCGGTGTCCTTGAGGAAATCGTAGACGTTGCCGAGGCCGGGGCCCGACAGCACGCGCTCCCACGAGACGTGGCCGGTGAAGCGCGACCGCAGGTACATCAGCAGGTCGACCTCGTCTTCAGAGTTCGGCGCGAAGTCGGCGTGGCCGCCCTCGGACGCGCGCGGCACGAGGCGCCCGCCCTCTTGCATGGCGAAGGATTCGCCGAGGCCCGTGCCCGCTGCGAGCACCGCGATCGCTCCGCGCGGATCGGGCACGCCCGCCTGGAGCGTGGCCAGGTCGTGCGCCTCGAGCGCCCCGAGTCCGAGCGTCGTGGCCTCGAGGTCGTTGACCAGCGAGACCCGCGCCACGCCGATGGCCTTCGCGACGTGTGCGGCCTCGACCGTCCAGGGGAGATTCGTGCCCACGACCTTGTTGTCGATCACGGGGCCGGCGATGCCGAACGCCGCGCTCGCGATCGCGCGCGAGGGGGGGCCGCCCTTGAGGAAGGTGTCGAGCAGTTCTTCGAGGCTGGCGTGGCCGTCGGTCGGGAGGCGCTCGGAGCGGACCTCGCGCAGCGAGCCGCGGTCGCGCTCGAACAGCGCGAGCTCCGCCTTGGTGCCGCCGATGTCACCGGAGAGGATCATGTCGCGCAGCATACACCCGTCGGGGCGGGCTCAGGCCGGCGGGCGGTTCTTGACCGAACGAATCGTGCCCGCGACGTCGCGGCCGTCCGCCGCCCAGAGGACGCGCTCGCCCTCCTTGCGGCCGAGCAGCGCCTTGCCGACCGCGGCGCGGTAGCTCACCACCTCGCTGCCGAAGTCCCCGTCGCCCTCGCCCAGGATCCACACCTTCTGCGTGCCGCCGCCGTCGAGCTCGACCAGGACTTCGGTCCCGGGCCCGGCGACGCCGGCCTCGGGCTGCAGGTCATCGATCAGCGTGACCTCGCGCAGGCGCTCGGCGAGCAACCCGACGCGCGCCTCGGCCTGCGACTGCTTGAGCTTCGCCGAGTGGTACTCGGCGTTCTCCTTGAGGTCGCCGAGCTCGCGCGCCTTCTGGATCGCCTGCGGGATCGTGCTCTTGAGCGCGGTCTCGAGCGCCTCGAGTTCGGTCTTCGTGCGTTCGTAGGTGCGGCGCGAGAGGTAGTTCTTGCCGGTGTACGCCTGCGCCACATCGTCGCCCGCGCCGCCGCGGCCGCGCAGGCGCGACTGCCGCGCCTCGGCGACGCGCTGGACGAGCGACTTCATGCCGGTCGCGCGCGCGAACTCGACGACGGGCTCGAGGAAGCGGTCGGTGGTCTTCCACGTCAGGCAGCGCCGCGTGATCAGCGTCTCGAGGTCCTCGCTCGCCTTGTGCTTGCGGCAGGCGGCCACGAGCCAGCTGTCGTCGGCCAGAAGGTTCGTCACGCGCGTGGCAAGTGGCTCCTCGGGCGTGGTCTCGAGCAGGTTGACCAGCCCACGCACGCCGTACCACGGGTCGACCGCGGCGAGCGAGTCGACCGGCTTCTTCGCCGGGTCGGCATGCTCGAGCGAGGCGACGGTCGCGTTCGGCCAGTTGGGGGCGTCGACCCACAGCGCCTGCCAGAACGTGGGCGCATCCGCGCCGTGGCGCTCGTCGATCGCGGCGAATGCGGCCTCGCGCAGGTCGTTGAGGCGCGACGACAACGCCGATCTCGCGGCCTCCTCCCACGATGGGCCGCGCAACGACCAGTCGAGCGCGCGGCGCTGCTCGAGCGTGCTCGCGAGGCTCCCGAAGTCGAAGTCGCGCGTGAACGCCTCGGCCAGCAGCACGACGCCGCGGCCGTCGAGCTCGCCCGGATCGTCGGCGAGCTCGGCCGACCACGCCAGCGCGGCCACGCGTTCGGAATCGATCAGGCGTTCGTCGTCGGCCCAGCGCAGCAGGCCTTCGCTCCACGTGCGCCTGAGCTCGGCCTTCGCGCCCGGGTGTTGCCCGAGCAGGCGGCGCAGCAGCGCGAACGCCTTGCGCGGCGGCTCGTGGCGGGGGAAGCCGGGCAGGCGCACCGCCTGGCCCTCGCGGCCGATCGCATAGCGCTGCTCGAACGCGTGCGAGGCGTCGATGCGCGGGTCCTCGGCGAGACGCTTCTTCGCGGTATTCCAGAACGAGGTCCAGCCCGCGCTCGGGACCGAGCCCCAGGCCAGCAGCAGCTTCTTGATCTCGGTCGCGGTGGCCTCGCGCTTGAGCGCCTTGAGCACGGAGACGACGAGGCGGACCGGGTCCTCCTTGCGCACGCGCTCGAGCTCGGCCGGCTCCCATGCCGCGAGCACGCGCGGGTCGTCGGAAAGGAGCGGCGCGAGTGCGGACTTCGCGGCGGCGAGCGTCATCTTCTGGCCCGCGCGCTTGGGGAAGTCGACCGTCACCGCGTTCGCCTCGAGCGCGGTCACGCGGCCCACGCCCCACGAGCCGTGGTCGTGGTACGTGCCGGGCGCGCGCAGTGCGAGGTCGTCGAACTTCGTGACCGCCTCGGCGAGTGGCGCGCCGCCGGCGGCGAGGCCTGCGGCCTCGATCAGCGGCCGTGCCTGCTTGCC
>JBKJJJ010000062.1:0-10802 GCA_046598045.1 Candidatus Eiseniibacteriota bacterium | reverse complement strand
CGCCGGCAGGAAAGCATTCAAGATCAAGTAACGACAAGCCGCACAAGGACTCCGACGCCCGGTTCGCGACCTGCGAACCGGGCGTTTTTCGTTCATGCAGCCCCACTCCCGTCGATTCTGTGCCGGACTCCGTCCTGCAATGCCGATAGATCCAGAAGGCGCCAGACGAACGTGTCGTCCGGGCCCACTCGTTCAGCGGCGCGCTTGCGCGCGCAGCCCCTGGAGGTACTCGCGTGATTCTGTCCGCGCTCCGTCGTGCGCTGTTGGTCATTTCCCTGGTCGCGCTGCCCCAGGCGGCCTCCGCGCAATTCGCGCTCCAGCGCACCTCCTCCCCGGTCTTCTACAACGACGTGGGAAACAATCCGAGCCTTCAGGGCATGTACGCCTCCTACGAGGTGACCAACACGGGTGGCTCCGCAATCGCGGACGTTTGGGTCGACATCACGAGCTTCACCGGGGGCGTCGTCACGCTGGCCCCGACGGACGACGGCTTCTGCCAGCTCGGCGCCATGGCGCCCGGCCAGCGCAAGACGGCGTACTTCTACCTGCGCGCAGCCACGACCACCGCCTCGGCGCAGGGCCATGTCGTGCGCGTCTTCGCCAGCCGGCCGCCCACCGCGCCCGCGCTGACGCAGAATTTCTCGTTCTCGTCCGTCCAGAGCACGATCAACGCCAATGCCAACAAGGTGACGACCGTCGTGTCGGGACCGAATCCGCCCGCGGTCGGCGGCATCGTGACCATCACCGTCACGGGCGAGACCGGCACCATCGGGAGCCCGCCGGTTCTCGCCTTCACGCCCGCCAGCGACCTCTCCTGGCCGGCCACCGTGTTCGAGATGATCGGGACCCAGATCACGCTGTCGGGAAGCGCCAACGCGGGCGTGATCACGGACAGCCTGATCTTCACGCCCGGCAGTTCCTCGAACACGGGGTATGTCGCGGTCTACACGCTGCGCGCTGCAGGCTCGACGTTCGCGCCCACACTGGTGACCCCGATCGGCTACTTTGCCAGCGGCACCAACGTCAAGCATACCGACACCGGAAACTACGGCGGCTTCGCGCCCATCCCTCCGCCCCAGAGCCTCCTGACGCTCACGAAGTCGGCGACCCCCGTCTACCTCGTCGACGGCGGCATCGCGACCTACACCGTACGCGTCGGCAACGCCGGCGGCGCGAGCTCGACGCTCGACGACATCAAGGACATCCTGCCAGGTAGCTCGAGCTACATTGCCGGCACCTCGACCTTTGACGGCGTCCCGATCGCGGATCCCGCGCAGGTGGGACCGTCGCTGCGCTGGTTCGGGCCGCTGGCGATTCCCGCGTTCGGTTTCCGGGACCTGGTCTACCAGGTGTCGTTCCCGATGCTCGCCGGCACGTTCGTCAATCAGGCACTGGCCCACGTCGGGGCCTCGATCATCGACAGCACGCTTGCGCTGAGCGACAGCCTGCCGGCCCACGCGCCGGTGACCGTTTACGTGCACAACTCGGACGTCTCGATCACCAAGGGCGACGCCCCGGACCCGATCGCGCCCGGCGACACGCTGACCTACACGCTGTTCGTGCGCGCAGCCGGACCCGATACTGCGTTCTCGGTCAGCGTGCTCGACACGCTGCCCTTGGGCGCCACGTTCGTCTCCGCCGTGACGTCGCGCGGCACGGTCAACGAAGCTTCGGGCATCGTGAGCGCGGCGCTGGGCGACTTCCCGGCTGACTCGACCGCCACCATCACCATCACGGTCACGACGGGAGGCCCGCAGACGCTGGTCAATCGCGCGCATGCCGTCAGCCCGATCGTCGACTACGTGCCGGGAAACAATGACGCCGCCGCCACCACGACGGTCGCGATCCCGCCCACGCCCGACCTTGAGCTGGTCAAGCGGGCATCGGCGGCGACGTTCCTCGTGGGCGAGATCGCAACCTACACGCTGACGCTGACGAACCTCGGCACGCAGTCGACCCTGGGGACGATCACCGTGGTCGACACGCTGCCCGCCGGCGTCACGTTCGTGGCGGGTGGCGGCGCCGGCTGGAGCGTGAGCGAGTCGGGCGGGATCGTCACCGCGACTCGCACGGCGAGCCTGGCGGTTCCCGACAGCGCGCAGGTGGTGGTGCAGGTCCGAATCGGCGCATCCGCCGTTCCTGGCATTGTCAATGCAGCGCGGAGCTCCGTGTTCGGCGACGGCAACGCCGCCAACGACACCAGTTCAGTCGCCACGCTGGTTGGCGGCGCGCCTGATCTCCGGATGTCCAAACGCCACGCGGGTGACTTCACTGTCGGGCAGCCCGCGCAGTACACGCTCACGGTCTCCAACGACGGCTCGCTGCCAACGACGGGCACGATCACGGTGCTCGACACGCTGCCGGCCGGGCTGTCCTATGTCTCAGGCAGCGGCGCGGGCTGGGCGGTCACCGAGGCGGGCGGCATCGTGACGGGCACCTATGCCACAGCGCTCGCAGCGGGCGACAGCGCGTCCTTCACGCTCAACGTCGCGGTTTCAGGAGCCGCGGTACCGTTCGTCATCAACACCGCGTTCGCCTCCACACCGGGGGATGTCGGCCCTGGCAACGACAGGGGCGCCGACTCGACGCGCGTCTTCGGCATCCCGGACCTCCAGATGGTCAAGCGCGCGCTGGGCGCGCCCTTCACCGTCGGCGGCACGGCGACGTATGCGCTGACAGTCACCAACGTGGGCTCGGACGCGACGACCTCGCCGATCACGCTCACGGACTCGCTCGCGCCCGGCCTCTTATTCCTCACCGGGGCGGGCCCCGGCTGGATCGTCAACGAGGCTCTGGGCACGATCACGGCGAGCTTCGCGAGCGCCCTCGCGGCCGGCGACAGCGCAGCCGTGACGATCAACCTCCGGGTCTCCGCCGCCGCATTCCCCTCCGTCGATAACCTGGCCATCGCCGCCAGCCCGGGCGACGGCAGCGCCCTGAACGACTCGAGCCGCACCGCGACCGCGGTCACCAGCGCGCCGGACGTGCGCCTCGCCAAGACCCACGCCGGCGACTTCACGGTCGGCCAGCCGGGCCGGTATGTCGTGACGCTCTATAACGACGGTTCAGAGCCCACGGGCGGCACCATCACCGTTCTCGACACGCTGCCGGCAGGGCTGACATTCGTCTCGGGCGCGGGCGCAGGCTTCAGCGTGATCGAGGCGGGCGGCATCGTCACGGGCACGTTCGCGGCGGCGCTGGCGCCCGGCGACAGCGTCTCCTTCACGATCGACGTCGCGGTCGCGGCGGCCGCATTCCCGGGGGTGACCAACGCCGCGGTTGCTGCAGCGACCGGCGACGTCAACGGCGGCAACGACCGCGGCCTCGATCCCACGGTCGTGCTGCCGGCGCCGGTGCTCGCGCCCGAGCTGCAGATGGTCAAGCGCGCACTTGCCGCTCCGTTCACCGTCGGCGCCCTCGCGAGCTACTCGCTCACCGTCACCAACGTGGGCTCGGGCCCAACGTCGAATCCGATCACCATGACCGACGCGCTCGCCGCGGGACTCTCCTACGTCGGCGGCTCGGGGGCGGGCTGGAGCGTGAACGAAGCGCTCGGCATCGTGAGCGCGATTCACGCCGGTTCGCTGGCCGCAGGTGACAGTGCCGTCGTCACCATGATGGTCCAGGTCGGCGCGGCTGCGTTCCCGGCGGTCGGCAACCTGGCGATCGCAGCGAACCTCGACGATGCGAGCGCGGGCAACGACTCGAGCCGCACCACGACCCCGGTGAGCAGTGCGCCGGACGTCCGCCTCGTCAAGACCCACGCGGGCGACTTCACGGTCGGGCAGCCGGGCCAGTACAAGCTGACGCTCTACAGCGAGGGCTCGGAGGCGACGACCGGCTCGGTTACCGTGCTCGACACGCTGCCCGCGGGCCTGGCGTTCGTGTCCGGCGCCGGAGCGGGCTGGATCGTCAACGAGGCGGGCGGCATCGTGACCGCCACCCACCCTGGCGCAATTGCCCCCGGCGACAGCGCCGCCTTCACCATCGACGTCGCCGTCGCCGCCCCGGCAGTGCCGGGCGTGACCAACGCCGCGGTGGTATCGGCCGCGGGCGACGTCAACGGCGGCAACGACCGCGCGCTCGATCCGACCCTGGTGCTGCCCCTGGCTGCTGCGCCGGACCTCCAGATGGTCAAGCGCGCGCTCGGCGCGCCGTTCACCGTCGGAGGCGGCGCGAGCTACTCGCTCACGGTGACCAACATTGGAACCGGCCCGACGACGGGTACGATCACGATCACCGACGCGCTCGCAAGCGGGTTCTCGTTCGTCTCGGGCGCGGGCACCGGCTGGACCGTGAACGAGGCGCTTGGCGTCGTGACCGCGGTCCACGCGGGTGCGATCGCGGCCGGCGACAGCGCGGCCGTGTCGCTCGCCCTCCTGGTCTTGCCCATGGCCGCGCCGTCGATCGGCAATCTGGCGATTGGTTCAACGGTCGGGGACGCGAGCGCGGGCAATGACTCGAGCTCGACCCTGACGCCGGTGAACGGCGCGCCCGACCTGAGGCTCGCCAAGTCGCATGCCGGAAGCTTCACCGAGGGCCAGGTCGGGCAGTACGCCCTGACCGTGTTCAACGACGGTTCACTGCCAACCTCGGGCACGATCACCGTGCGCGACACGCTGCCGGCCGGGCTGTCGTTCGTCACCGGCGCCGGCCCTGGCTGGACGATCGTCGAGGCCGGCGGCGTCGTGACTGCGACCAGCGCGGGCCCGATCGCGGCCGCCGCCAGTGACCTGTTCACGATCGATGTCCTGGTCTCGGCCGCCGCGGTGCCTGGGGTGACGAACGCGGCCGTCGCCTCGACGCCTGGGGACGTCGGCCCCGGGAACGACCGCGCGGTTGATCCGACCACGGTCAACGCGGCCGCGGCCGCTCCCGACCTTGCGCTGGCGAAGAGCCATGTCGGCGCGTTCACGGTCGGCGCGATGGGCAGGTACAAGGTGGTGGTCACGAACGCAGGAACTGCGCCGACGACCGGGACCATCACCGTCGTCGACAGCCTCCCGAGCGGCCTCACGCTGATCGCTGGCGCCGGAGCCGGCTGGAGCTTTGTGACCTCCGGCAGTCTGGTCACGGCGACGCATGCCGGCCCGCTCGCACCAGCCGACACGCTCGGCTTCACGCTCGATGTCGCGGTGGGCGCGGCCGCCCTGCCCGCGGTGATCAACGTCGCCATCGCCGCGACGCCCGGCGACGGCAACGCCGCGAACGACCGCGCCACCGACCCGACCGCCCTCCTCGGCTCGCCCGACCTGGCGTTGTTCAAGCGCCACCTCGGCACCCTGACGGTCGGCACGAATGGCCAGTACCAGATCGCGGTGCAGAACCTCGGCACGGCGGCGACGGCTGGCACCATCACCGTGCGCGACACCCTGCCGGCGAGCCTCGGCTTCGTCGCCGCCGCGGGCGCGGGTTGGTCGACCAGCTTCGCCGCCGGAGTCGTGACCGCGACCACTGCGGGTCCGATCGCGGCCGGCGACAGCGCCACGTTCGTGCTCACGGTCAGCGTTGGCGCAGCGGCGTACCCCTCGGTCATGAACGCGGCCGAGGTCAAGGTCGCGGGCGATCTCAACCCGGGCAACGACCGGGGCAGCGACCTGGCCGCGCCCGCGCCCGCGCTCGCCGCCTCGGCGGTGCTCGCGCTCGAGAAGCGCGCGAGCCCGACGCGGGTCGAGCCGGCGGACATCGTCAATTACACCCTTGTGGTACGAAATCTGAGCATCTCGCCGCTGCCCTTCGTCGTGGTGCGGGACACTTTGCCGGTCGGCTTCCGATTCGCCTCCGGCACCGCGTCGATCAACGGCACCTCGGTCGTCGATCCGGCCGGCGCGCCAGGCGCCGCGCTCACGTTCGCGATCGGCACCGTGCCGGCAAGCGGCGCGCTCACGCTGCGCTATCGCGCGTTCGTCGGTACGGCCGCGGTGTTGGGCGATGGTACCAACCGCGCGCTGGCGGAGAACGCCGGCCTCGGCATCCGCTCGAACCTCGCAAGGGCGCGCGTCCAGGTCGAGGGCGGCGTGTTCTCGGACGAGGGCGTGATCGCCGGCAAGGTGTGGGCGGACTGCGACTGCGACAGCAACCGGACGCAGGGGGCGGAGGAACTCGGCGTCCCCGGCGTGCGCATCTACCTCGAGGACGGCCGCTCGTCGATCACCGACGTCGACGGCAAGTACCACTTCGAGGCCGTCGCCCCGCGCCTGCACACGGTCAAGCTCGACCGCTCGACGCTACCCCGTGGCGCGCGCCTGGTGGCGTTCGAGACGCGCGATGCGCTCGACCCCGGCAGCAAGTTCGCCGACATGAAGAACGGAGAGCTCGCGCGCGCCGACTTCGCGGTCGCAGGATGCGACCCCACGTTCACCGCCGAGCTCAAGGCCCGCCGCGAGCTGGGCGAAGTGCGCGCGGCCATCATGACCGGGCAGCCGACGCTGGCGGCAAACGTCGAGCCAGGCGCGACGCGCGTGCTCGACGGTGCGCCCTGGGCCGGTGAGCCCGCGCCTGAGAGCGACGATGGCGCCTACTTCCATCTCGAACCCAGGCGCTCGCTCGACGCCGCGAACTCGCGAGTGCCGGATGCGCCCGGAACCCCGGGCCTCCTGCTCGGCCACGCCCCACGGACCCCGGACGCGCTCGAGATCTCCGTCCCGCGTCGGCCCGCGCCGGCGGACGGACGGACGCTCGTGCCGGTGACGGTGCGGGTGCCGGGCATGGAACCAGTCCTGGTCACGCTCGACGCGGACCTGGGGACGTGGCAGGTTGCCGACCAGGATCAGGGTATCGACGGCATCCAGACTCGCGTCACGCGCCAGGCCACGTTCCTGCTCGTCTCCCCGCCTTCTCCGGGCGCGGCGACCGTGCGGGTGACGCAGGTCACCGACCGCAGGGGCCCCGTCACGCTCGACGGCCTGACGGGCGTACGCGAGGCCGAGGCGGCGCTGGTGTTCGTGCCGGCCGCGCAGCCGTGGCTGATCTCGGGCACGATCGAAGGCCGCTACGATGGTCGCTCGACCCGCGAACTCGAGCTCGCTCCCGGCCAGCTGCGCGACCGCTTCGAGGACGCGTTCGGCACTGTCTCGTGGTCGAACGACGACGGCACGTCCCGTCTCGGCGCGCGCGGCGCGATGTTCGCGCGCGGGTCGATCGGCAAGGGCGCGCTGGCGACGTTCCGCTTCGACTCCGAGCACGCACACGGCCGCCGGCGCTTCGACGACATCAGGCCCGACGAGGGCGACCCCGTGTTCGGCGACGCGTCGATCCAGGGCTTCGAGGCACAGTCGACCGAGCGGCTCTACGGCCGCATCGACAAGGGCCGCTCCTACGCGCTCTTCGGCGACTTCATGACCGGCGGGCTCGACCCGATCCGCGTGCTCGGCGCCTACACCCGCGGGATCAACGGCGGTCGCGCGCACCTCGAGCAAGAAAAGGCCGCACTCGACGCGTTCGCCACCCACGACCGCGACCGCCAGGTGATCGACGAGTTGCCGGGCCGCGGCATCTCGGGCCCTTATCCGCTGTCGCGCAGGGATGGGGTGCTCAATAGCGAGCGCGTCGAAATTGTCACGCGCGACCGCAACCAGCCATCAGTGATTCTCGAGCGCAGGACGCTGGTGCGCTTCGCCGACTACACGATCGAGCCGTTCACCGGGCGCCTCCTCTTCCGCGCCCCGGTCGCGAGCCTCGACGAGCGCCTGAATCCGGTATCGATCCGCGTGTCCTACGAGGTCGAGGGCGGCGGCGACCGCTTCTGGACGGTCGGCGGCAGCGCGCACGTGCGGCCAGTCCGGCGCGTCGAGCTGATGGGCTCGTACGTGCGTGAGGATGATCCGCTCAAGCAGCACGAGCAGTTCGGCGCCGGCGCGACGGTCGAGCTCCTCCCCCGGACGTTCGCCACCGGCGAATGGGCCCACACCGACAGCGCGGGCATGCTGACCGCGAACGCGTTCCGCGGCGAGATCCGCCATGCTTCGCGCAAGCTCGACCTGCGCGGTTTCGGCGTGCGCACCGACGCGGGCTTCGACAATCCGTCGTCCGGATACGCGGCGGGCCGCAGGGAGTTCGGCGGCGCCGGGCGCTACGCGCTCGATCGCCGCACCTCGATCGCGGCCGAGGCGGTCCGCACCCAGGACCTGGTGACCGGCGGCCGCCGAACCGGAGCCTCGCTGGCGATCGATCGCCGGCTTTCAGGCACCGTGACATTCGGACTCGGCTATCGCCACGGCCGCGAGAGCCTGATCCCGGCAGGCGGAGGTCCCGCCGTGCCGACGCCCAACGAGACCGACGCCGCCCGCGCGCGCCTCGCCGCGCAGTTCGACAAGCGGGCCAGCGCCTACCTCGAGTACGAGAAGAACCTCGGGCACGGTTCCTCCAAGCGGCTCGAGCTCGGCGCCGACCTGCGCGTGACCGACCACGTGCGCGCCTACGGCCGCCACGAATTCCTGAACAGCGCCGCCGGTCCCTATGCGATGAACGACATCCAGGCCTACAACACGACCGTGCTCGGCTTCGCCGCCGACGGCAAGGACGACCTGTCCGCGTTCAGCGAGTACCGGATCCGCGACGCGTTCGCGGGCCGGAACGCCGAGGCGGCGATCGGGCTCAGGGATCGGCTGCGCATCTCGCGCTCGGTCCGCCTCGTGCTGGCGGCCGAGCGCGTCTCGCCTTTGAGCGGCCCGGGAGTGACCGCCCTCGCCAGCGGCCTTGAGTGGACGGGTGATCCCTTGACCAAGGGTTCGCTGCGTCTCGAATACCGCACCGCGCTGAGCGAGGACCAGTGGCTTGCCTCGGCCGGCCTGGCACGCAAGCTCGGGCCCGACTGGACGGGGCTCTTGCGCTCGACCTGGAGCTGGTCGCCGGGCTTGAGACGGACGGTGGCCCGCGACGAAATCGCAATCGCCGTGCGCGAGACCGACGTCAACCGCTGGAACGCGCTCGGCCGCATCGAGCACCGCCTCGACGACCAGGAGCTCGATCCCGGATTCCTGAGCCGGCACGAAGTCTGGCTGGCGTCGACCCGGCTGAACCTCAAAGCGTCACGCCCGCTGACGTTCACGGGCCGCGTGGCCAGCAAGTGGGCGTTCGACGAGGCACAGGGCCGCACGCTCGACGGCCGCGGCGCGCTCGCATCGCTGCGCGCGCTCTACGACCTGTCACAGCGCCTCGACGTCGCGCTGTCGGCGCGCTCGCGCTTCGACGGCTCATTCGAGCGGCGGACCGACGGCTTGGGCGCCGAGGTCGGCTTTGTGTTGATGAAGAACCTGCGGCTCTCGGGCGGGTACAACGCGTTCGGCTTCCACGACCCGGACTTCGGGTCGATCGAGCGGACAGACAAGGGACCGTTCCTGGCCTTCGGCTTCAAGTTCGATGAGGGCCTGTTCGGCGGCTCGAAGCCCGCTGCCGATCCCGCCCCCGCCGCGGCGGCGGGCGTGGACGTCCAGCGCGGCGCGATCGTGGCCGTGCCCCGCGACGCGCTCTCAGGTGCGCTCGAACCCATGAGCGACGAGGCAATCGCCGGCGACCTGCGCACGATCGACAGCTGGCGCGCGCGCATCGACGCGCTGCCCGACTCGGTCGGACGATACGGCCGGGCCAAGGCGCGGGCGTGGCTTGATTTCGCGCGCGAACGCTACACCAGCAACGACCGCACGGGCGATGCCGGACACGCGCTGGCGATCGCGGTCGCGCTCGGGCGCGCGCTCAGCGCCTCGGATTCTGCCGCGATCGATCTCGCGTCGGGCGCCACGCTCAAAGGCGGGAACGGCCGCGGGGCTGCCCTCCTGGCAAACGCGGCGGAGCTACATTCCCACCCCGGCTTCCATTGCGCCGAGGAAGAGGTCGCGCAACTCGAGGTCGAACTCGCGTGGGCGGCGCAGGAGTCGGGCGAGTGCAAGACCCAGCCCCATCTCGACCAGGCGAAGCGCCTGGCGGAGGCCGCGCGACTCAAGGCGGAGGACTGCATCAAGCCGGTGCCGGTCGAGGCGCCGCCCGAGACGCCGGGCGCGGGCCCGATCTCGCCCAATGCGGAGATTGAGGAAGCGCTCTCGGAGATCCCGAGCGGCATCCACTTCGCCTTGAACCGCAACGACCTGAGCCCGACCTCGCGTTCGGTGATCTCGCGGATCGCCGCCGTGCTGGTCAAATACCCGAACGTGCGCGTCGAGCTCGAGGGGCACACCGACTCGCGCGGCTCCGTCGAGTACAACCTCGCGCTGTCCAAGCGGCGAGCCGACGCGGTGGAGGTGGGTCTGGTCGCGGCCGGGGTCGAAGCGGGCCGGATCACGGCCACGTTTGCGGGCAAGGAGAACCTGCTCAACGCCGAGCAGGACGTGCGCGACCTGGCGCTCAACCGGCGCGTCGACTTCAAGTACTTCGACCAGAACGGAGCTTCGATCGCGGCGCGCAAGCAGACCGGGGACCTGCAGGTCGAGCAGCCGGCAAGGCGCCGCGCGCCCGCCAGGCGGAAGTCGGTGACCAAGCATCGTTAAAATGTAAAACGGGCCGCCCGTTCTCGTGCGGGCGGCCCGTCTTCAGATTCGCGAGCTTACTTGGCGGAGCCCGAGTTCGCCGTCGGCTGGGGCGTGACGACGATGCCGTCGCGCTTCTTGGTGAGCGAGGCCATGGTCGCCTCCGACGCCTGTCCGCTCGGCAGCTTGGTCGCGTAGGCGATCGCCTCGTCCATCGTCCGGCGCGCGGCCGCGAGGTCGCCCTTGCCGGCAAACGCGTCCGAGCGCGCCTGGAACGTGCGCAGCTTGCGCGGACCGTAGGCCTTCGCCAGCGCGCGGTCGCTGGCGGCGAGCGCGTCATCC
>JBKJJJ010000009.1:0-6992 GCA_046598045.1 Candidatus Eiseniibacteriota bacterium | reverse complement strand
GACCGTCAAGCACGCATTCACGCGCTCGTGGTACCTGGTCGTGGTCATGCTCACGGTCTACCCGCTGTTGCAGGTCGGCTTCGTGTTCTTCGTGATCCCCGGCATCCTGATAAAGGTGGTCGCATCGTTCGCGAACCAGGCCGCGGTCGTTGGCCCGGGCCGCCTGCTCGCGTCGCTGCGCCAGAGCAAAGACCTCGTCGAGCACAACGTCGGCGCGTGGTTCGGCATGGTCGCGTACTGGGCGGTCGCGTTCTTGGGCCTCGGCATCCTGATGACGATCCTGCGCATCACCGCCGAGCGCGTCGCCGGCGGGCCGCTCGGCTTCATGCTCGACCTCGTGTTCGGCCTGCCGCTGCAGATCTGCCTGTTCGTTTTCACCGTGTGCTGGACCCTGCTCTACCGCGAGCTCGAAGCCCGCCGCCACCTGCGCCTCGCTGTGGCTGCGCCGGCGCCGGCGCCGGACATTTCCGCGCGCGCATCCTGATGCTGGTTCGTTCCGCGCTGACCGCATTCGCGCTGCTCGCCGGCCTGCTCGGGGCGGGTTTGGCGCGCGCCGAGCCCATTCCGGATCGCGTCGCGGTGCTCTACCAGGCGAAGGGCGTGGTCTACGTCGCGTGGTCCGAGGAATCCGGCGCGCGCCCCGGCCTGCGCGTCGCGCTGATCGGGCCCGACGGCCTCGCCTCGGACACGCTCGAGGTGCTGTGGACGCGCGACGCGATCAGCGCGCTCGGCCATGCGGTGAAGGGCGAGCCGGTCGACGTCGTCCAGTCGGGCTGGATCGGCAAGCCGCTCGCTCCCCTGGTCGCGGTCGCGCCGGCCGGCCGGCTCACGGTGCCGATCTTCGCGCAGCCCGCGACGCTCGACCCGGCGCAGGTCACCTCGCTTGCGGAGAAACAGGTCGTGACGCAACTGTTCGAGGGCCTCGTGCGCTTCGACGCGCGCCTCGTCGCCGGGCCCGCGCTCGCCGCCTCGTTTGTGCCGCGCGGGCGCGCGTGGACGTTCCGCCTGCGCCCCGATGCGCGCTTCCACGATGGCCGCCCGGTGCGCGCGCGCGACGTGGTCGCGTCCATCCGGCGCGCTCTCAAGCCAGGGGCGCACGCGCCGCGGGCCGACGGCCTTGCCGATGCGATCGCCGGCGGGGCCGCGTTCCATGCGGGCACCGCGCCGGCGATCAGCGGCCTGTCCGCGCCCGACAGCCTGACGGTCACCATCGTCGCCGCGCGGGACCGCTCGCCGCTGCTCGCCGAGCTCGCGGCGCCCGCGGCATTCATCGTGCCCGCCGATGCCGGCGCCGACCTCGCGCGCGCACCGATCGGCAGCGGGCCGTTTCGCTTCCAGGGCATGGACGCCGCTGGCATTACTTTGACGGCCGCGCCGGGCCGCGCGGGCGGCGTGGACACGCTCGTCTTTCGCCGCGTCGACGGGCCCGACGACGCGGCGCTCGACTTCGAGCTCGGCCGCCTCGACGTGCTGCCCGCGCGCGAGAGCGACGAGCGCCGCCTCGCCACGCTCGCCTCGCTCGCGAGCGCGCCGCCGGTCGCGATCTCGCAGGACGAGGCCGCGACCTACTATGTCGGCATGAACACGCGCGCGCCGTGGCTCTCTCGCCGCGCGAACCGGCGCTCGCTCGCCGCCTCGATTGACCGCGCGCTCGCGGTGAAGGTGCTCGTGCCGGGGCGCGGCAAGCTCGCCCACGGGCTCCTGCCGCCCGCGTTCCGCCTGCCCGCGCTGCCCGACAGCGCGTGGCGCCCCGCTTTGGCGGAAGCGCGCGCGTGGCCCACGCCGCCGCCCGCGAACGGGCTGTCGTTCTGGGTGCCCGAGGGCTCGGCGACGGGTGTGCGCCTCGCCGAGTTCGTGCAGGCCGGCCTCGCGCGCCGCGGGCTCAAGGCCTCGATCGTCACCAAGCCGTGGGCCGGGTTCGAGCGCGGCGTGCTCGCGGGCGAGGCCGATCTCTTCTACCTGAGCTGGTTCGCCGACGGGCCCGATCCGGTCGCGTTTGTTGCCTCGATGGTCGAGGGCCGCCGCCACGGCGCGGGCGGCAACCGCACGTTCTACGCGAGCGCCGCGGTCGACGCTGCGCTCGCCCAGGCGCGCACAGCCGCGTCGCCGGGAAAGGCGCAGGCCGCGCTGCTCGCCGCAGAGCGCATTGCGCTCGCCGATGCGCCGCTCGTGCCGCTGTTCCACAGCGTGAACGTCACGCTGGTGCGGCCGTGGGTGTCGGGCTACGCGCTCGATCCGCTCGGCGCGCCGCGCTACGACACGATCGAGGTCCACCGTGGCCATTAGCGGCCGCCTCACGCGCAAGCTGCTCCTCGCGTTCCTCTTTGTCGCGCTCGTGCCGCTCGGCCTCTTGGCCGCGTTCGGCCCGCGCATCGTGCGCCGCCACTTCGAGGACCTCTCGCGCGAGCGCATCGCGGCCGTGCTGCGCGCCGTCAGCCGCGACCTCGACCTGCACAGGGAGGCGATCCAGGTCCAGGTCGGCAACCTCGCGAACGATCCCGACCTCGTGCGGGAGCTCGCGCTCGCAGGGCCCGACGGCGTGCCCGGGCTGACGCTCATCGACCACGTGGTCGAGCGCCGCAACGCGCTCGCGATGGACTGGCTCGAGGTCACGGACCCCGCCGGCACCGTGCTCGCCCGCGGCCACGCGCGCGGCGACTTCGGCGTGTCGCTCGCGGACGATCCGCTCGTGGCCGCGAGCATGACCGGCACGCCGCTCGCCGCGGTGACCACGCTCGTGCCGCCCGACTCGGGCATGGCGATCCTCGCGGCCGCGCCCGTGATGTTCGAGGGCCGGATCCTCGGCGTCGTGCGCGGGGGCGAGCTGCTCGACCGCTCGTTCGCAACGCGGCTGCGCATGCTCTCGGGCGCCGACCTCGCGGTGATCGACAGCCTGGGGCACGAGCACGCGACCACGTTCCTGCCGGATCCGTCCGGGCCGGGCGCGGTCGCGCGCGCGCTCGCACGGCCCCGCGCCGCCGCGTCGCCCGACTCCGAAGCGGAAGCGCGCGACTCGACGATCGCAATCTCCCTCGACGACGTGCCGTTCCGCCTCGGCGTGTTGCCCCTGATGGGCCCGCGTGGGGCGCCGATCGGGCGCCTCGCGGTAGGCATCTCCGAGGCCGACCTCAACAACACCCTGACCTCGCTCTTGCGCCTGCTCGGCGGCGCGGCGCTGATCGCGCTGATCGTCGCGGTCCTCATGGCGCTCGTCTTCGCCATGCGCGTGAGCCGCCCGGTGCGCGCGCTCTCGCTCGCGGCGAAGCGCGTCGCGCACGGCGACCTCGCGGTGCGGCTGCCCGCCGGCCCCGACGACGAGGTGGGGGACCTCATGGCCTCGTTCAACGCGATGGCGGTGGACCTGACCGGCTCGCGCGAGCGTCTCGTGCGCGGCGAGCGCCAGGCCGCGTGGGCGCAGGTGGCGCGGCGCCTCGCGCACGACGTCCGCAATCCACTCACGCCGATTCAGCTCGCGATCGAGGAGGTCGAGCGCGCCCGCGCCGAGAACGACCCCGCGCTCGGCGAGGTGATCGCGCGCGCCGGCCGCACGATCAAGGCCGAGGTGCGCACGCTGCGCGAGCTGGTGCGCGAGTTCGGCGACTTCGCGAGGAGCCCCGCGCCGCGCCCCGAGCCGCTCGACGTGCACGAGCTGCTCGACCACGCGGCCGATCTGTACGCGCCGAGCACGATCGCGGTCGAGCGCAACTACGCGCCCGAGGGCCGCATCCTCGCCGACCCGGACCTGCTCTCGCGCGCATTCGGCAACCTCGTCAAGAACGCGTGCGAGGCGATGTCTGGCCAGGGCACGCTCACGCTCACCACGCGCAACACGTCCGAGGGCCTCGAGGTCACCGTTGCCGACACCGGTCCCGGCATTCCCGCGGAGGATCGCGCGAAGATCTTCACGCCCTATTTCACGACCAAGGACGGCGGCACGGGCCTCGGCCTTGCGATCGTTCGCCGCGTGATCGAGGATCACGGCGGCACGCTCACGCTCGAGGCGAGCCCGCGCGGCGCCTGCTTCGTCGCGCGCATTCCCACGCACCCCTCGGGAGAGTCGCACGGTGGCTGACGCCGTCCTCGTAGTCGACGACGAACCCCGCATCCTCGAGTCGCTCGGACGCCTGCTCGAGCACGGCGGCTATCGCGCGTTCCTCGCCGCGAACGGCCCGGCCGCCGAGGCGATCCTGGAACGCGAGCCCGCGATCGGCCTCGTGCTGCTCGACGTCGCGCTGCCCGGCGAGGACGGCTTGACCCTGCTCGCGCGCTGGATGGCTCAGCGCCCCGCGCTCGCCGTCGTCCTGATGTCGGGTCACGGCACGATCGAGATGGCCGTCCAGGCGACGAAGCTCGGCGCGTACGACTTCCTCGAGAAGCCGCTCTCCTCCGACAAGGTGCTGGTCACGCTGCGGAACGCCGATCGCCGCCTGCGCCTCGAGCGCGAGAACGAGGCCTTGCGCGAGACCGCCGGCATCGCGAGCTCGCTGGTCGGCCGCTCCGCGGCGATCGAGAAGCTGCGCGAGCGCATCGCACTCGCGGGCCCGACCACCGCGACCGTGCTCGTCACCGGGGAGAGCGGCACCGGCAAGGAGCTGATCGCGCGCGCGCTCCACGACGCGTCGCCGCGCCGCGACCAGGCGTTCGTCGCGCTCAATTGCGCGGCGCTGCCCGAGGACCTGGTCGAGAGCGAGCTGTTCGGCCACGAGAAGGGCGCCTTCACCGGCGCGATGACCGCGCGCCGCGGCCGCTTCGAGGAGGCGCACCGCGGCACGCTGTTCCTCGATGAGATCGGCGACATGAGCCTGCGCACCCAGGCGAAGCTCCTGCGCGTGCTGCAGGACGGGCAGGTCACGCGCCTCGGCGGCTCCGCAGTGACGACCGTCGACGTGCGCGTGATCGCCGCCACCAACCGCGGCCTCGAGGACGCGATCACGCGCGGCGCGTTTCGCGAGGACCTGTTCTACCGGCTGAACGTCGTGCCGCTCGCCGCGCCTTCTTTGCGCGACCATCTCGAGGACCTCGGCCTGCTCGCCGAGCATTTTCTCGCGCTCATCGCCCGGCAGATGGGTCGCCGCCCGCGCAAGCTCGACCGCACGGCGCTCGCGCTGCTGGCCCGGCACCGCTGGCCGGGAAACGTGCGCGAGCTGCGCAATTTGTTGGAGCGGGTCGTGATCCTGACGCCCGGCGACGTGATCACCGAGGCGTCACTATTGCCGCAACTGCCCGGGGGCGCGGTCCTGCGCGATGCCGCACCGCCGTCCGCGCCGCCGTCCTTGCCGCCCGACGAGCCACCGGTGCCCTACACGGACGGCGAGGACGACGCCACCGGCGAGGACGCCCCGGCCGGCTCACTCAAGGCGCAGATCGACGCCGCCGAGCGGGCGGCCCTAGAGGACGCACTGCAACGCGGGGGCACGGTCGCGCGCGCGGCCGAGCTGCTCGGGCTCGAGCGCAGCCACCTCTATAAGAAGCTCCGCAAGCACCGGCTGCCGTACTAGCTTCCCCGGAGGGCGCGTATGAGATTCCTTCTGCTCCTGGCGGTAATCTGCGCCACCGGCTGCGCTGCGGCATCCCAGCGCACGAGCACACCCAACGTGCGGAGCGAACTGCGGCAACGCTACGACGAGAATGTGCGCTTATTTCTCGCGAAGGACTTCGATGCCATCATGGCGATGCGAACGGAAGACTTTCACGCCGTGACGCCCGACAGCGTGCTCCACGACCGCGCCCAAATGGAGCAATCGACCCACGCGTTTCTCGACAGCATCGATCGCTGGATCGCGATCAGCTTCGACATCGACAGCCTCGAGGTCTCCGGCGATCTCGCGAGCGCGATCGTCCGACAGCACGCCGACCGCATGGCGCGCCGGGGCGACGGCATGGTGCATCACGTGGAAACGTGGGTCACGCAGCGGGAGACCTGGCGCAGGACTCCGGTCGGCTGGAAGCTCTACCGCGTCGACGGGCTTCGCGATCAGCGGCGGTTGATCGACGGCAAGCCTGGCTGAGCGCCCCGCGTCGGAGTTGTCAAGCCGAGGGCGAAGTGCATGTTTTTATGAGGGCGTACAAAACGTACGTTTTGTCCGTTTGGCCCCGGCTGCAGGCCTTGTACGCCTCGTACGTTTCGAACGCTTTGTACGTTTTGTACGCGCCCAGATTTCGATAGGCCGTCTCCCCGGCTTGACAACTCCCGCTTAGCCCAGGAAAACCTCCTCGATCCGCTTCTCGAACAGTCGCGCGATCCGGAACGCGAGCGGCAGGCTCGGGTCGTACTTCCCGGTCTCGAGCGCATGCACGGTCTGGCGCGAGACCTTGAGCTCGCGCGCGAGGTCGACCTGCGACCAGCCGCGCTCCGCGCGCAGGTCCTTCAGCCGATTGTTCACCGGTACCTCTGCCGGGCGGCGAGCAGCCCCGTCACGTAGAGGAACCCCATCGCGATGAACAGGTCCCCGAGGTCGAACTTGAGCGCGGTGCCGGCGGCCTGGAGCAAGTGCACCGAGATGGCGAGGATCATGGTGAGCGGGAACGCGAATGCCAGCGCCTCGAACTGGACGCGCTGCTGCATCTCGTCGCATCGCCGCGCGCTCATGAACACGACCCAGAACGCATACGCGAAGAACGGCAGCGGCAGGAGCGCGTAGGCAATGCTCTGCGCGGAGCCGGGCTCGGAGCGGTGAATCATGGTGACCGAGAAGTAGGCCGCCGGGAGCAGCAGGGCGGCGGCGACGACTTCACGCAACAGGGGACGGATGCGGCTGGGCATGAACTCCTCCACGTGAGGGACTCGGGAAATCAACGTGGAGTCAGCGTAAAGCACCCTTTACGGTGTGTCAAGGACACTTTACGGCGGCCCGGGCGCGGCGCGCGGAGCCGGGGCGTGGCGAGCGGAGCCCGGGCGCGGCGGGCGGAGCCGAGCGCGCCAGGCGGGGACCTATCGGGCCAGGATGCGCTGCACGAACCAGTACGCGCCCGCCAGGGACACGATCACCGAG
>JBKJJJ010000210.1:0-7733 GCA_046598045.1 Candidatus Eiseniibacteriota bacterium | reverse complement strand
GCGCGACCACGGCGCCCCGCCTCAGGGCGCGCACCAATCGGGCCGGCGAGCGTTCGGGACCCACGACCTCGATGCCCAGATTCTGCTTCGCGGCCGCGAGCGCGGGGCTCCACGCGGCGCGCATCTGCGTGCCGGCGACCGCGACCACCTCGAGCCCGCGCGCGGCCAGCGCGGCGGCGCCCCATTCCCACTCGCCGACGTGCGCCGCCACCAGCACGGTGCCGATTCCGGCATCGCGCGCGGCGAGCACGGGGCCAAGGCCTTCGACCCGGCTGTGCGCGCGCACCGCGTCCGGGTGGGCGCCGAGCAGGCGCAGCCAGCCGAACGCGGCCGACACGTAATGGACGAACGGGGCATGGAGCGGGAAGCGGGCATCGAGCGCCGCGCGATTGCCGTCGACCGCGGCGCGCCGCGCCGGATCGGTGGCGCACCAGAGCCGGCCCACGGCCGCCGCGAGCGGGCGGTCGAGCAGGGGGGGCGTGAGCGCGGCGGCGCGCGCCGCCATCGAGAGAGCCCGAGGCATCATGACCCGGGAGTACACCGTGCCGAGGGCCGGGCGTCAACCCCTACATCACAGGCGCGAGGTCAGGCGAACCTCGACACCCCGAAACGCGGGAACTTCGTAGCACGTGCCCGCCGTACAGGCCAGGCCACCGCGGCGCGATCCGACCGTCAGGCTGGCCTCCTGGCGCGCGGACAGCCGGGCGGTCATGACGCCCGAGAGGAAGACGCGCGGATCGTCCGGGCGCTCCGGCGTGGCCTCGAGCGGATCGCTGGTTCGTTCCCAGACGACCCCGAGCGACCCGAGACCGGCCCGCTGGACGTTCGCGGCCACGTACTCGTCGCGCAGTCCGGTGTCCGGAACGCGGCGCGCGGTACGGCGCTCGAGGTCGAGTGTCAGCGACCAGTCCTCGGTCGCGCGCCAGGTCCCCGCGCCGCCCAAGACCTCGCTCGAGCGGATGAACGTGAACGTGTCCCGGCCGCGCGCATAGAAGAGCGTGGCGTTCCACGGAGCCGGCGCCTCGCCGGGGACGTGCACCTCGGCATAGCTCTCCTCGAAGCGCGTCGCGCGCGATCCCAGCCGGCCGTCCGAGCGGCTCCGGTTGAGCGTGATCGAGCCCCACGCCGGGGCGGTCGCCGTGCCCTCGAGCTGGAAGCCCTGCTCGGACGTCGCATTCAGGATGTGCGTATTGCGATTGAGCAGCGCGTAGCCGTGCTCGCGCACGAGCGAGGGCGGGTCGTTGGTGCCGAGGCGAAAGTCGCGGTAGTCCTTCCATTCGCCCGCGAGCGCGAAGCGGCCGGCGATCAGGTTCGCGCTCGCGTAGAGCGCATGGGGCGTGTCGTCCCCGGTGCGCAGCCGAAACCAGTCGCGGAGTCCCGCGTTCGACTGCGCGTACTCCACGTACAACGGCAGCGCGGCACCGCCCGCCGTGCCGAGCGCGCGCAGGGGATCGAGCGCGACGAAGCCGCTCGCGAGTTCCTGCCGCGTGTCGGTGACACCCGAGTTGACGTGGCTCGCGAGGTAGGCCGCGCCGAGCTCGGCTCCGCGCCCCGGGGAATACACGAGCTGGCCGCCGGCGATGCTGCCCTCGTAGCGCGGCGTGCCGCCGAGGCGCTCGACCGCGGGCGATTGCACGCCCCCGTTGGGCGACCCCGCGAGCGCGCGCGCGGCGACGGGGCCGGCGTGGCCCTCGAGCAGAACGCCGTCGACGTCGCGCGTGAACGCGTACGGCGAGTCCTCGCCGGGCGGGTCGAGCACGACGCCCGGGACCTCGAAGGAGCGATGGATCAGCCCGCGGCCGAGGATGGTCTCGAAGTTCCCCGCGCGCACGCGCGCACCGGCGTTGGCGTCCCCGTCCTTCCATTCGGCGAAGCGGCGCGTCAACGCCCCGTACTCGAACTGCCCCTGGCTGTTGCGCGCGGTCTCGAAGCGCAGGCCGATGCGCGCCCCGCTCCCGAAATAGCCAAGGTCGAGGCCGTCGTACAGCCCGTAGCGATCCTTCGCCTGGGAGAAGTCGAACGGGTCGTACCCGGCGCGCGCCTCGAGCAGGTTCGAGGCGGAGACCTGCGCCCCGGCGTCGATGGCCCACGCGGCCGCGGCCAGCGTGAGCGGAAGCGCGAGACGCCAGGCGTGCCGGCTCAACGCAGCTGCGCCTCGATCGCGCGCGCGAGGTCCCGGGTTTCCCCGGGACGGTATCCCGCCTGCAGGCGCACCACGGCCCCGGTGGTGTCGATCAGGACGACGGTCGGCACCGCGCGCACGTCGAAGCGCTCGGCGAGTGCACCGTCCTCGTCGAACACGACGGGGTAGGTCAGCCCGAGCCGCGCGGCGAACGGCCGAACCCGCGCGCGATTGCGTGGCCCATCGATCGAGATGCCGATCACGGTCAGGCCGCGTTCCGCATAGCGCGCCGAGAGCGCCTGCACCTCGGGCAGGGACGCCAGGCAGGGCTTGCACCACGTTGCCCAGAAGTCGAGCAGGACCGGCCCGTGGGACCGCGCGGCGTCGAGCGATACCTTGCGGCCATCGAGCGCGACCAGTTCGAGGCCGCGCGCCAGCCGGCTTTCGCCCGCCTGCGCGCGGGGGGAGAACGCGCAGGCCAGGGCGAGCCACAGGATCCCAAGCGGAAGACGCCGGCGCATCAGTGGACCAGCGCGACGCGCTGGGTGACCACCTGGTCGCCCGCGGTCGCGCGCAGCCAGTACACGCCCGGCGCGAGCTGCGAGCCGCGCGTGTCGGTGCCGTACCAGGTCACGCGATGCGCCCCGTCGGCGCCGATCGTTCCGTCGTAGACCCGGGAGACCAACCGCCCGTTCGCCGCGTGGGCGCTCACCCGAACGCGCGCCCCGGCTGGCGCCGTGAGCGCAAGCGAGAGCGCGCCCTGGAACGGGTTCGGAGCCCCGGCGAGGGAAAGCCCGACGCCGGCGAGCGGGGGTACGCCGACGGTGGAGGTGATCAACGAGTCGACTGCGGCGCGCATCTCGTTCAGGTGGTAGCGATTGCCGTGCGCGTAGAGGTTCGCCGCATAGTAGCGCACGATCCCCTGCTTGCTGATGATCGCGTAGTTGTCGTACGTCGGCGTGCCGCCGTAGAGCGTGTTCAGGTTGCCGCCGGTCGAGAGCCCTCCGTAGAGGAGGAGGGGGAAGGTTGCGCCGGTCTGCGCCTGGAACGACGCGACCTGCGCCGGCCCGCCGTTGTACATGTCGACCCCGAGCACCTGCACCTGCCCCGGTGCCACCGACTGGTAGTACTGCCAGAGGTCGGCTTCGACCGACGGGCCATCGGACAGGCAGAAGGGGCACGAGTAACCGAACAGAAAGAGGACGACGACCTTGCCCGAGTAGTCGCTCAACGAGCGCGCAGCGGGCGCGGGCGCGTTCCACTGGTCTTTCGTGAAATCGGGCGCCGCGTCGCCGGCCTGGACCGAGGCGCGGACGGGGACGGCGAGTGCGAGCATCCAGAGTGCGAGGGCGAGGATCGGAAGGGGATGTGCGGCGCGTCCAATCGTGGTCATGGCAATCTCTCGGGGCCGGGAGGAGCAGGGCGTGCCCGGACGCGTCGTGCGCCGGCAAACCGGGTACGACTCGGGGGGGCTCGAGTGACGCCCAGGCGCCGCTGGCGGCCAACATTTGGACGCGGGCGGGGGCCACGCGTGCCGGCAGGACGGGCCGCGGGAGTGGCTGTGGAAGGATTCCCTTCGATCCCGCAACACGTTGCGGGGCTTGCCGGTTGAAACGCCCGCACCCGGGGAGGGTGGCACGCAATGTGCAATCTCGTCCGGTGGTTCGCGGGCTTCAGGCCCGGAGTCACGCCCTTCGGCGTGCGGAACACGCTCAAGATTTCCGGTTCGGCGTCCGATAAGGGACACGTCGGGGCCAGGTGCCCCCGGATCCGGTCGCGATTCAAGGAGGAAACCGCCGTGGTCGTCGTCAGCTACTCGGGCAAGGAAATCAACGCCAAGCTGGTCTATTACGGCACCGGTTTGTCGGGGAAGACGACGAACCTCGAGGCGATCTACGAGGCGGTCCCGGAGACCAGCCGCGGCAAGATGGTCTCGATGAAGACGCAGTCCGATCGCACGCTCTTCTTCGACCTGCTGCCGCTCGATCTCGGCGAGGTCATGGGCTTCAAGACCCGCTTCCTGCTCTACACCGTCCCGGGCCAGGTGTTCTACAACGCCACCCGGAAACTCGTGCTCAAGGGCGGCGACGCGATCGTGTTCGTCGCCGACTCCGAGCGCGGCAAGATGGATGAGAACAAGGAGTCGCTCTCGAACCTGCGCGCGAACCTGGCGGAGTACAAGGTCAACCTCGACGACCTGCCTTGGGTCCTGCAGTACAACAAGCGCGACCTCCCCGACGTCTACACGCCCGAGGAACTGAACCGGGAGCTCAACCCCAGCAACGTGCCGTGGGTCGAAGCCGTGGCCACCAAGGGCACCGGCGTGCTCGAGACCTTCCGCCTCGTCTCGCAGATGCTGCTCGAGCGCGTGACCAAGGATCTCAAGCGGACGCCAAGCGCGACCGCCAGCCGCGAAGTGCCGCGTCCGTCGCCGGCGTCGTCGCCCTCGTCGTTCGCGCCCCAGCCTCCGCCCGTGGCGCCGCCTCCGCCCCCGAGCGCCTCCGCGCCGTCGCCGTTCTCGACGACGCGCGGCGAGTTCGGCACCCAGCATCCCGGCGCCGAGCGCGCCGAGCGCACCGCCGCGCAGCCGCCGCCCGCGCGCTCGATCCAGAAGGAGAATCCGCAGCCGGCCGCCGACAACGGATTCTTCCAGCGCTCCGAACACCGCGAGATTGCGATTCCGGGCGACAACCGCCTGGTCAAGTCCGCCCCGGCGGAGGTGACCGCGAGGGTCCAACCGGGCGACCCGATCGTCGTGCCCCTGCGGCTCGACGGCACCGTGCGGGAGATCGTCCTTCGGATCGTGATCGAACAGCCCGAGCAGGCCAACCAGAAGCGCTGACGGCGGCTCTGGGTCACGAACGTGCAAAGGGCGCCCCGGGTGGGGCGCCCTTTGCAGTTGTGGCCGGCGGGAGCCTTGACACCGTCCCCGGCGGGGGGCCAGACTCGGGCCATACGCGGCGCAAGGGACCTCGCCGCCTGGGAGGTGGAATGTCCAAGGTGTGGTGTCGTGCCCTCGTCCTCGCGGCGCTCCTCGCGGCTGCGCCCGTGCGCGCCCAGGACTTCACGCAGACGTCTTCTCCGATCGTGAACTCGCCGGGGTATGCCGGGATCTCCTCCAGCCCGCGCCCGGGCGGCCTCTTGCCGTCGTCGCTGTTCGATCCCAGCCGCTTCTCGATCTCGAACTCGCTCGTCTTCGGCGTCTCGAGCGGGTCGCGCGCCTACGGAGGCGGCACGGCCGGCCTGTTCACCTCGAGCCTCGGTTACCGCGTGGCGCCGAACATGGCGCTGCGGGTGAACGTCGGCGCGCACGTCAACCCGGCGTTCGGCTCGGGCGACGTCAGCAAGGGCGTGTTTCTCGAGGGCGCGTCGTTCGACTGGCGCCCCGGCAAGAACTCGCTCCTGCGCGTCGAGTATCGCGACGTGCGCTCGCCGCTGCAGAACCCGTGGGGCTACGGCTACGGCGGCTACAATGGATACGCGCCGCTGGGCTCGGGCTTCGCCGGCGATCCGCTGCGCAACTGACGCGCGCCCGCGATTGACGACTCTCGAATCCACGCTGAGGGGCCTGCGCGACCAAGGTCGCGCGGGCCTCGTTCCGTTCCTGACGGTGGGCTACCCGGACCTCGCCACCTCCGCCCGCCTGCTCGACGTGTTCGCCGCTCGCGGCGTGGCCGCGATCGAGCTCGGCATCCCGTTCTCCGACCCGCTCGCCGACGGCCCCGCACTCCAGCAGGCGTCCCAGGCCGCGCTCGACCAGGGCGTCACCATGGCCGACGTCCTCGAACTCGCCCGCGCGTTCCACGCCCGGCACGCCACGCCGCTGGTGGCCATGACCTACTTCAACCCGGTGCTCGCCTACGGCGTCGAGGCGTTCGCGCGCGCCGCGGTGGCCGCCGGGATCGACGGCGTGATCGTGTCCGACCTGCCGCGCGAGGAGCGCCCGGAGGCGTGGGACGCGCTCGCCCAGGCGGGCCTGGCGACCATCCCGCTGGTCGCGCCGACCACCGCCCCCGAGCGCCTGCCGCGCCTGCTCGCGCGCGCCCACGGCTTCGTCTATTGCCTCTCGCGCACGGGCGTGACGGGCGACGCCCGCGCGTTCGACACCGAGCTCGACGCCCTCGTGGCCTCGGTGCGGCGGGGGTGTGACCTGCCGGTCGGGATCGGGTTCGGCGTGTCCGACGCCGCGAAGGCGCGCCATGTGGCCGCGCGCGCGGAGGCCGTGATCGTGGGCGCGGCGATCGCGCGCGCGATCGAGGGTGCGCTGCCCGCGGGGCCCAATGCGGTCGTCGCGGCGGTGGATGCGTTCGTCGGCGAACTCGCGGCCGCGGTCGCCGAAGTGGTCAAGCCCTAGCGTCCAACCCGCAACGACAATCGAAGCTCGCGCGGCGGCGTCGCCAGCCGGGGATCGCCGACCGGATTCCACTCGGGCACGCCGTCGTCGTTGTACGCGCCGCCGCCGCGGCCGGTCTCGGTCCGATACGCGCCGTAGTCGTCATAGCGCGTGTTGATAACCGGGTTCGGGTAGCCGTCGATCGTCGCCAGGCGGTCGCCCCGGAAGTCGAACAGGTTGCGCGCCTCGAGCCCGATCGTGACCCGGCCGCCGAGCGCCCTGGGCGCATATCCGAGGTCGAGATCGGTGTGCTCGCTCCAGCCCAGCCGGCGTGCATTGAGCTGCGAGAGGTCGGAGTCGACTTGCCGCGTCGGTCGCGGCGTCCACGGAAAGCCCGAGCCCACGACCGTGATCCACCCCACGCGCCAGCCACGCGGGGATCGCCACGCCATCTCGAACCCGAACGAATGCCGGCGGTCCCAGTCGAGCGCCGCGGCCGCCAGCGGCGGCGGCCGTTCCCCTATGGGGACACCGAAGCGCACCCCCTCCTCGAGCGACGCGGGCCCGCGCGCATTCGCGTAGGTGTAGTGGAGCTCTGCGCGCATCCGGTCGTCCGGCCGGGCGGTCAGGCTCAGCTCGAGGCCCGAGGCATGCCCCTGGTCGGCGTTCTCGTACCTCGGTTGGGGAACGAATCCCGGGACGACCTCCCAGCGCGTGCCGATCAGGCCGTAGAGGTCGCGGTAGAAGAAGCCGGCCTGCATCGAGACCCGTTCGCTCCACACATGCTTGAGCGCGACCTGGTAGGAGATCATCGTCGCGGGCTCGAGCTTGGGGTCGCCCGCGGGCTGGCGGTTCGTGATCCTCCTGCGGCTGTCGTAGAGGAAGTCGCGGGCGGGGTCCTGGTCCACGCGCGTGTAGGCGAACGAAAGCGCGTCGCGCACCCCGACCGGGAACGCCACGCCGACGCGCGGCAGGAAGGACACGTGCGCCGGCGGGCTGGCCCCCCCGGAGAGCGACTGCGCGGCGGCTTGCGGCCCCGCGGAGAAGTACTGCAGGCGCGCCCCGAGGTTTGCGACCAGCCCCTCGAAGATCACCCGCGACTGGATCCATGCGGCCGCGCCCGGGGCAAACGCATGGTATGCGCGCAACGAATCCAGACCGCGGCCGAATGCGGTTCCATCGAGTTCGACCAGGCGCACGTCGTCGTAGCGCCCGAGCAGGCCCACGCGGGTGAAGCCGCCGTGGCGTGCCCCGTGCTCGAGCTCGACGCGCGCGGCC
>JBKJJJ010000183.1:0-3760 GCA_046598045.1 Candidatus Eiseniibacteriota bacterium | reverse complement strand
CTCGTGCCGCCCGGCTGGGATGCGATGCTCGACGCGATCTGCCGGCGCGCGCTCACGTGGGTGGGATCGCCGGCGTCGGTCGCGCTCGATCGATTGGAAGTGCTCGAGCCGACCTGGGCCGGCGGCCCCACCCACGTCAGCGCGCGCCGGCAGATCGCATCGAGCATCGCATCCCAGCCGGGCGGCACGAGCGCGGTCAGGCGCGCAGGATCGACGAGGCGGCGGTGGGACTCTTGCGCCTCGCCCGATGCGGTGCTGTCGTGGTCCGAGCGCTCGGCCGCGAGCGCGGCGGAGTAGAGCGCCTCGATCGCGCCGCGCGCAGCCTCCCAGCGCGCGAGCGGGAGCGCGGCCTCGCCCTGCTCGCTCCACAGGCGGGCGGCGCCATCGAGCGCGGCCTCGGTCTCGGCCGTCCACGCGCCGAAGAGCACCAGGTCGCAGCCCGCCGCGAGCGCGCGCAGGGGCCCCGCGCCGCCGGGCGCCGCGTCGGCGACGCCCGCCATCTCCATGGCGTCGGTCACCACCACGCCGCGCCCGCCCAACGTCTCGCGCAGCAGGCCGCGCACGATGAGCGGCGAAAGCGTCGCGGGCCACTCGGGATCGAGCGCGGGGTAGCGCACGTGGGCGGTCATGATCAGGGGCGACAGCGCGTGGGTCTCGCGGAACGGGACGAGGTCCCGGGCCTCGATCGTCGCCCGGTCGTCGGCGCACACGGGCAACGCGAGGTGTGAATCGGTGACGGTCGAGCCGTGGCCGGGGAAGTGCTTCGAGCACGCCAGCACGCCGCCCTCACGCAGGCCGCGCAGCATCGCCGCGCCGAGGCGGGCGACGCGCGCCGGGTCGCGGGAGAACGACCGCGGCCCGATCACCGGGTTGCGCGACTCGGCATCGACGTCGAGCACGGGGGCGAAGTTGACGTCGACCCCCGCGGCCGACAGCCAGCCGCCGACCGCCGCGCCGATGCGCTCGATCTCGGTCTCGCTGGCGGCGCGGCCGAGCACGCGCGCGGCGGGCGGCACGGGCAGCTCGGGTGCGAGCTGGGAGACGAACCCGCCCTCCTCGTCCATCGCGACCAGGATGGTGCGGGGCGCAGCCAGGGCGCGCAACTCCTCGACCAGCGCGGGCAGGCGGTCGAGCGTGCCGAAGTGGCGGCGAAACAGCAGCACGCCGGCAAACGGGCGGGCGGCGAACACCTGCCGGAACGCGGGCGTCAGGCCCTCGTGCGGCAGGCCGACCATGGTTACGGCGGCAAGGCGGGACGCGGCGTCGGTGAGCATGCGGAGACGCTATCGCCCACGGGGACCGGATGCTAGACTTTTCCCGACATGACCCCCGACAGCGCCGTACCCGGCCCTCCGCGCGCGCGCACCGCGACCCGCACCCACGGTTTCACCGAGTCGGTCATCCGCGAGATGACGCGCCTGTGCGCGCAGCACGACGGCGTCAACCTCGCCCAGGGCTTCCCCGATTTCCCGTGTCCGCGTCCGCTCAAGGACGCCGCGATCGCGGCCATCGAGGCCGACATCAACCAGTACGCGATCACCTGGGGCGCGAAGGGCTTTCGCGACGCGCTGGTCGCCAAGACGCAGCGTTTCTACGGGCTCGAGTACGACCCCGAGCGCGAGGTCACCGTCACCTGCGGCTCGACCGAGGCCATGATCGCGACCCTGCTCGCGCTCGTGAACCCGGGCGAAGAGGTGATCGTGTTCGAGCCCTACTACGAGAACTACGGCCCCGACGCGATCCTCTCGGGCGCGACGCCGCGCTTCGTACGCCTGAGGGAGCCCGACTGGGCGTTCGATCCCGACGAGCTGGCGCGCGCGTTCAACGACAAGACGCGCGCGATCATCGTCAACACCCCGAACAACCCGACGGGGAAGGTGTTCTCGCGCGCCGAGCTGGAGCAGATCGGCGGCCTCTGCCAGCGCTGGAACGCGGTGTGCGTGACCGACGAGATCTACGAGCACATGGTGTACGACGGCCTCGAGCACATCCCGATGGCCTCGCTGCCGGGGATGCGCGACCGCACGGTCACGATCTCCGGCCTCTCCAAGTCGTACAGCGTCACCGGCTGGCGGGTGGGAACCGTGCTCGCGCCCCCCGACCTCACGGTGGCAATCCGCAAGGTTCACGATTTTTTGACCGTGGGAGCGCCCGCGCCCCTGATGGAGGCGGGCGTCGCCGCGCTATCCTTGGAAGACGCGTACTATCGCCGCCTCGCCGCCGACTACGACCTGCGCCGCAACTACCTGGTGCCGGCCCTCGACGCGGCGGGGTTCCGGACCTTCCGGCCCCACGGGGCGTATTACGTCATGACCGACATTTCGGGCTTCGGGTTCGAGGACGACGTTACGTTCGCGCGCTGGCTGGTCGAACACGTGGGTGTCGCCGCCGTCCCGGGCTCGAGCTTCTATTCGGATCCCGCCGCAGGCCGTCAGCGCCTGCGGTTTCATTTCGCGAGGCTGCGCTCGACGCTCGAGGCCGCGGTCCAACGGTTGTCCACGCTGCGCGCGCGCCTTGCACAGGGCACGCCCGGCCGGTGAACGAGAGCACGTCCGAGGCCGGAGGAGGCCACGCATGAGAACGCAACTACGCGGCATGCATCGCTGGTGGATCGCCGGAGTCCTCGGGCTCGCACTCGGCCTCGGCCTGTCGGGCAACCTGGGCGCGCAGGACGACCTGCGGACCCAACTCGACCTGTTCGGGCAGGTGCTCTCGCTCGTGCAGACGCAGTACGTGGACCCGATCGACAACACCAAGCTGATCAAGGGCGCGATCGACGGCATGCTCTCGACGCTCGATCCGCACTCGGTCTACCTGCCGGCGGACAAGTACGAGCAGTTCAGCGAGAACTTCAAGGCGAACTACTCCGGCATCGGCATCAATTTCGACATTCGCGACGGCCACCTGATCGTGGTCTCACCGCTCGAGGGCACGCCCGCGTACAAGCTGGGCATTCGCGCCGCCGACATCATCGTGACCATCGACGGCAAGGACGTGCCGTCCACGATCAACAACAACGACGTGTTCAAGCTGCTGCGCGGCCCCGAGGGTTCGGTCGTGAAGGTCGCGATCGCGCGCGACGGCTTCGCCGCGCCGATCGAGTTCGACATCGCGCGCGCGCGCATCCCGCAGGAGTCGGTGCCCTACGCGTTCATGATCCGTCCGGGCACGGGCTACATCCGCATCACGCGCTTCGCCTCGGCGACCGGCGACGAACTCGAGGCCAGGCTCGAGCAGCTCAAGGCGCAGGGCATGAAGGAACTGCTGCTCGACCTCCGCTTCAACTCGGGCGGGCTGCTCAACCAGGCGGTCGAGGTGTGCGATCGCTTCCTGCCGAACGGGCAGAAGATCGTGTATACGCGCGGCCGCGGGCCAAACGCGACGAGCGACTACTTCGCGACCGAGCGCGACAAGTTCACCGACTTCCCGATGATCGTGCTGGTCGACCACGGGTCGGCCTCGGCGTCGGAGATCACCGCCGGCGCGCTGCAGGACACCGACCGCGGGCTGGTCGTGGGCGTGACCACGTTCGGCAAGGGCCTCGTCCAGAACCAGATGCGTCTCAAGGACAACTCGGCGCTGCTGCTCACGATCGCGAAGTACTACACGCCGAGCGGCCGCCTGATCCAGCGCGACTACTCGTCGGGCGACAAGGAGAAGTACCAGGAGGAGGCGTTCTCGCGCGACGTCGAGGAGGACTCGGTGCTGGCGAAGCGCCCGAAGTTCACCACCGCGAGCGGCCGCACGGTGTACGGCGGCG